>JANYDR010000389.1 GCA_025363495.1 Cyclobacteriaceae bacterium
ATGGATTGCGGTGTTCCTTTTTGTCATCACGGCTGTCCGCTGGGAAATAACATTCCTGAATTCAATGACGCTGCCTATCATGGCAACTGGAAACTCGCGTATGATATTTTAATATCGACAAACAACTTCCCAGAATTCACCGGACGTATCTGTCCTGCACCATGTGAATCAGCATGTGTGCTGGCAATCAACAAGCCCGCTGTTACCATTGAATACATCGAGAAGTCGATCATCGAAAAAGCCTTTGAGTTAGGGCTGGTAGTCGCAAAGATCCCCACCACCCGTAGCGGAAAAAAAGTCGCAGTGATTGGTTCGGGGCCTTCAGGATTAGCTGCCGCGGCCCAATTGAACTCGGCAGGACATTCAGTTACAGTATTTGAACGAGCAGATGAAGTTGGTGGATTATTGCGCTATGGCATTCCTGATTTCAAACTTGATAAAGGAGTGCTTGATCGCCGTATCAATCTGATGAAGGAAGAAGGCATTGCATTCAAGGCGAAGTCAAACGTTGGCGTGAATGTTAAAGTGAAACAACTTCAGGAAGACTTTGATAGCATTCTATTATGTGGGGGCTCTACTGTTCCCCGTGATCTTCCCATTCCCGGAAGGAATCTGAAAGGCATTCACTTTGCAATGGATTTTCTTACACAGCAAAATCGTCGTGTAAGTGAAAAGAAAATTGAGAGCGAAGATATTTTTGCAACAAAGAAAAACGTGATTGTCCTTGGCGGTGGTGATACAGGTTCTGATTGTGTTGGAACATCTAATCGCCATGGAGCCGCATTTGTAACACAAATAGAAATTCTAAATCGTCCACCCGATAGTCGTCACGAATCTACTCCCTGGCCGAACTGGCCGATGTTATTGCGCACCTCCACATCACACGAAGAAGGTGCTGAGAGAAAATGGAGCATTGTTACAAAAGAATTTATTGGCGATGACGCCGGAAATCTGAAAGCGCTCAAAGTAATAGAAGTAGAATGGGTCAAGGGCGAACCTGGAAAGCCATTGACATTAAAAGAAATTGCCGGCACAGAACAAGTCCTTCCATGCGAACTCGTATTACTTGCTCTTGGATTTTTACATCCACAAAAAGATGGCATGTTAAAGCAATTGGGTGTTGATCATGATGAGCGTGGTAATGTATTGTGTCACAATTATAAGACATCTGTTGAAGGTGTCTTTTCTGCCGGTGATATGCGAAGAGGACAATCGCTTGTGGTGTGGGCGATTAGTGAAGGAAGAGAAGCGGCGAGAGTGGTAGATGAGTTTTTAATGGGCGCGACAAGTTTGGTGAGTAAGGAAAAAGGGATACTGGATCTGGTGTAGGGAAACACCTTCGGTGTTTAATGCATTCAACACGAAGCGCACGGGGAACACGGAGAAATTCACACAGCGCTTTTGCTTTGATTTTTTAATGCGGACGCTAATGCTCCGTGACCTCCATGTGCATTCGCTCCGTGTTGAAAAATTCAAGTTCCGCAGGAGCGCGCACTTTCCTCAATAAATTAAGTACATTTCATTCTGAAAAAACTTACCTCATGAAATCAAGTCTATTAACTGCACTGTTTCTATTCATTACGCTAATCTCTTTTAGCCAGAGTTTCAAAAAAATGCAGATCGATCATAAAGCCATCAGTGTTGTCGATCTCAAACAAACACGAAACTTTTACACCAACGTGCTCGGATTAGATACAATCGCGGAGCCATTTAAAGACGGCAAACATTTATGGATGAGTCTTGGCAACGGTGTTGCATTGCATATCATTTCAGGCGCCGATAAACCGAAAGAATATTTTCAAAACGATCATCTTTGTCTGCATACAGATAATGTGGTTGCCTTTACCAGGTTTCTTGAATCGAAAAGAATAAACTGGTACGATGTGAAGGGTGTTATGAATAAAATAACAACACGCACTGATAGTGTGCAGCAGGTTTGGGTAAAAGATCCGGACGGGTATTGGATTGAGGTGAATAATGCAAAGTAGTAAGATCACGAACACAACGAACCACAAGGGTCACAACGAAAAATTAACTCGTCGTGTCCTTTGTGTATCCTGCATGATCTTCGTATCCTGCATTTGCAATGTTCTTGCACAGCCTTCGGATTCCGTTTACCTCTTTTCATATTTCAAAGACAACGGCCAGGATGGATTGCATCTCGCCTATAGCACTGATGGTTATATCTGGACTGCGTTAAATAACGATAGCTCAATACTAAAGCCCGCTGTCGCAAAAGACAAACTGATGCGTGATCCATGCATCATACGCGGTGCTGATAATAAGTTTCACATGGTGTGGACCGTTAGCTGGAATGATGGAGGAATTGGTTATGCAACCTCGTCAGATCTCATTCATTGGAGCGAACAGCAGTTTATTCCAGTGATGCGCGACGAGCCCACTGCTCGTAACTGTTGGGCGCCGGAAATTTTCTACGATGTTGCTAGCAAACAATACATGATCTATTGGGCCACAACGATTCCTAGAAGGTTTAAAGAAGGCGATGTCTCTGGCGATGATAAATACAATCACCGTATGTATTACACGCTAACCAGGGATTTTAAAACTTTCAGTAAAACATCGGTATTGTATGATTAGGGGTTTAATGTGATTGATGCTACAATTCAAAAAGATGGGAAGCGCTATGTCATGTTTCTGAAAGACGAAACAAAAACACCGCCGCAGAAAAACATACGCATTGCCATCAGCGATAAACTCACCAGTGGATATTCAAAGCCATCATTGTCCATTACAGGAAATTACTGGGCTGAGGGTCCGACAGCTATTAAAGTAAAAGGCAGCTGGATAGTTTACTTTGATAAGTATGTTGAGCATGCTTATGGGGCAGTAACTTCTACCAATCTAAAAACATGGATAGATATTTCAGATAAGATAAGTTTCCCGAAAGGAGCAAGGCACGGAACGGTAGTGAGAGTGACGAGGAAAAGGTTCGATGGGGTGGTTGGGGCGTTGGGGAAGAAATAGGTCGGCAGCTTCGCTGTGGATTAAGGTTGACCCGGCAAATTTATTTTGGAGATCGAGGTAAGGAAGTGTAAAGGGTTGGTAAAGGTTTTCCTAAGGTTTTGTAAAGGTTTCCAAAGGGTTGATAAAGGTTTTCCAAAGGTTTAGAAAGGATTTGTAAAGGTTTGTAAAGGTTGTGTAAAGGTTTGCAAAGGTTTGGCTGCGGGGATCAGCCCCGCTTGGACTGGAATTTCATCTTAAAACACAGTCGTGACGCCGGGGTCGGACCCAACGGAAGGCGAACCATTGTGATCCGTGCCCTCGGTGGTGAATGTATTAAATAGTTCCGCTGGAGCGTTTAAATCCGTGTCACAAGAAAACCTTACAAACTCTTTTCATTTAGAATTCAAGAAAGAATTTTCTCTAACTTCATTCAATGGAAGTCCGCGATCCACTTGTCGTTTACAACAAAACAAAGCTCACTGTTGAAGAATATCTTCAATTTGAGAAAGCGTCTGTTGAAAAACATGAATATTCAAAGGTGAAATCTTCGCTATGGCTGGTGCCAGCAGGCGGCATAATTTGATCTTTCCAAATTTATTTGGAGAGCTTCACTCTCGTTTAAAGGGTAGTTTATGCAAACCCTATGGAAGCGACATGCGTATTCATATTCCCGAGAATACATTATTCACTTATCCGGATATCTCCATCATCTGCAACGAAATCATTTCCTCAGAGCCAGACGTTGACAGTGCTATACTTCCAACTGTACTAATTGAAATTTTATCTCCTTCCACTAAAGACTACGATCGCGGAGGAAAATTTCGTTTGTATCGGGACATACCTTCTTTGAAAGAATTTATTTTGATTGAATCGGAATCTATTGGCGTAGAAGCATTCCGGATCAATAAGCAGGGGAATTGGGAATTGGAAGAATATAGGTCTGCTGAAAATATTTTAACTATTCCGACGGTTAATGTGGAGTTGGGATTAAGTGAGATTTATGAAGGGACTAAGTTGTGACCGGCGAAGATTCCCGCAAAGCTTAGAAGACTATATTTAACTTGTTGTATGATATTCTATCAATAATTCATTCCATTTTTCCACTTAATCCATATATAGGAATTTTAGAACGATGATCTATGTTGGCTATGTTCTATGTGGTTAAAAAATCATCCGTAGGCTTCACGTCAAAAAACTGCAACCCCTACCTCAACCTCACCTTCATTATCACCACATCTTTTAACTTACTCTCCTCTATTATCTCTCCCTTCTCATAATTTCCCAACTGACTATTCGCAATAAAATAAAACCAATCTCCAGCTATGACACCTGTTGTGGGCATGTCAAACTCCGGCAGGTTGGTTGCCAGCACTTCAGCATGAGAAAAAGATGCCTTATCCTCCGAAAGAAAATACTGATTAATAGATTCGGGGAAAGATGTATTCTGAATTCCTATCAGCGAACGCTTATAAGTATACAATCCATCCAAACCAAAAACATGATAACCAGGAAGGTTCATTCGTTCCATTTTTTTGGTTGTCAGGTCAATCTGATAAACTCCTTTGAAAGAACTAACGATCAGTTTCTTCTCATCAGTACTTAATGTAATTCCATTACAGTAGACTAACTGTTCGGAGGTGAGAAATAATTCAAGTTTCCCCTGGAGACTGACTTTATAGATAGAACTGAAATCGGAGTCGGTTATATATACGTCTCCGGTTTTCGTTATCACAAGATCATTGAACAGATGTGATTCGTCTGATGGTGGCAATTCAAATTTCTTAATGAGTTTCCTTGTGGCAAGATCATATACATGAACACCCCAATGCTTTTTAGTTTGTTCAGCACCCGAGTTATTGCAAACCCATAACAACCTTCGTAATGCATCAACTCTCAATCCAAGCACTTCACCGATCTGGTCCTGGCCCTCCGTAATGAAATCCACAGCCGACTTACCCGGAACCAGTGTAATGATCTTTCTCTTATGAATGCTCCCCGCATAAAACACATTATAAATTGAATCATATGTGAGTCCTTCCAGGATGAGATCTTTCTCTTTAAGTGTAAATGCTATCGTAGTTTGTTGGGCAGACGCGATCCGGCCAGTTACTGTAAGGAATAAAAGGAGGATATTAGAAAGCTTCATTATCGGAATTTACACAAAGTGGTGTAAAGTTTAATACGACACAATTCGGGAAAGCTTTTGCTCTGGATCTTTGGAAACACATAGCACATAGATGACTGCCTTAAAGTCTTTAAAATTTCTATGCTCCCTTTGCTGTATTCTATGTGCCTCCTATGTGGTTCCAAAATCATCCGGAGGCCTCGCGTCTTCGTGCCTTCGCGGTAAAAAATTCCTGGCCCCGACCTCACCTATTAAAATCTCCCCGCCTTTCCTATTTTTGTCACCTCTAACTCTCAGCTCTAAACTCTCTGCTTTAAACTTTTTATTATGAATTACAGAATAGAAAAAGATACCATGGGCGAAGTACAAGTGCCCGCCGATGTATACTGGGGCGCACAAACCGAACGCTCACGCAATAATTTCAAGATCGGACCTGAAGCCAGCATGCCAAAGGAGATCATTTATGCTTTCGCTTATTTAAAGAAAGCGGCAGCGATAGCCAACTGTGAACTGGGTGTGCTTGATGCAACCAAAAGGGATATGATAGCAAAAGTGTGCGATGAGATTCTTGAGAAGAAGCTTGACGACCAGTTCCCGCTCGTCATCTGGCAAACCGGTTCGGGAACACAAAGCAACATGAACGCCAATGAGGTGATTGCTTACCGCGCGCATGTCATCAATGGTGGAAAATTAACAGACGAGAAAAAAGTTTTGCACCCCAATGACGATGTCAATAAATCACAATCATCCAACGATACATTTCCAACGGCCATGCACATCGCAGCCTACAAGCAAGTTGTAGAGATCACCTTGCCAGGAATGAAAAAGCTGCGCGATACACTCGCAAAAAAATCAAATGATTTTAAAGCCATTGTAAAAACCGGCCGCACGCATTTTATGGATGCAACACCGTTAACATTAGGCCAGGAGTTTTCAGGTTATGTACAGCAAATTGATAATAGTGTTCGTGCTATTAATAATGCACTCGATGCCGTAAAAGAGCTGGCTCTTGGCGGAACAGCGGTTGGTACTGGCCTCAATACTCCCAAAGGATATGATGTACTCGTGGCAAAGAAAATTGCTGAACTCACTGGTTATCCATTTATAACTGCTCCAAATAAATTTGAAGCGCTGGCTGCTCATGATGCAATGGTAGAATTATCGGGTGCATTAAAGCGCTCAGCAGTTTCTTTCATGAAAATTGCCAATGATATCCGCATGCTTAGTTCGGGTCCCCGTTCAGGCATTGGTGAAATTATCATTCCCGATAACGAACCAGGCTCGTCTATCATGCCTGGAAAAGTAAATCCTACTCAACCCGAAGCAATGACAATGGTGTGCGCTCAGGTTATTGGAAATGATATGGCCGTGACGGTTGGAGGATCGATGGGTCACTTTGAATTAAATGTATTCAAGCCCGTGATCGCTTCGAATGTTTTGCAGTCGGCGTTATTGATTGGTGATGCCTGTGTTTCATTCAATGATAAATGTGCCATTGGCATTGAGCCTAATCTTCCGACTATCAAACGTCACATGGAAAATTCTTTGATGCTGGTAACGGCTCTCAACCCTCACATTGGGTATGAAAACGCTGCTAAAATTGCCAAGAAGGCTCATAAAGAGAACAAGACCTTACGTGAAGCGGCGGTGGAACTGAAGCTTGTGACGAATGAGCAGTTTGATGAATGGGTAAGACCGGAGAAGATGGTGTAATACTTAGGCATTAGGCATGGGGTCGCTAATAAACGAATATGATAGAGGCAATTAATGATTGGTAATTTGTAATCAGGAACTCATATTGTGAGGGATGGAATTAGCGAATTAACCTCTTTATTGACTCATTTTTGCATAACTACGAATTAGTTTCCAACCCCCTAATGCCCAATGCCTAACGCCTTCTAACCTTCAAAGATGGCATCCCAAAGAGTCATTTGAGTCTGTTTTCAAGATTTTTGCTACTTTTAACTAATAAATAACCCCGTTACAAATGAAAACTAGACTTCTATTTGTCTGCCTGGTGTTGATTTTTTCCGGCTCACAGGTTTTCGCCCAGCTTACTAAAGCGGAGAAAAAGGAATGGAAAAAGAAGGCCAAGGAATTTCGTACTAATCCCGAAGCCCTCAAGTCATTTACTGAAGCAAAGCAAAAAGCCGAAACTACTGTCGTTAAACAGAATGACGACCTGAAGCAGGCACAGTCAACAATCAGTGACAAGAACGCAAAGATTGCCGACCTTGAAGATCAGATCTCCAAAATGCGTATAGAGCTTTCCTCTTCCAAAGCTGAGCTGGCTTCGCTTAAACTAACGCCTCCTGTCCATGTTATGGATTTCTCAAAAGGCGTTGTTTTCAAAGTTCAGGTTGGCGCTTTCAAGAATAAAGACCTTGCAAAGTACTTTGATAATAATCCAAATTTTGGAGGAGATGCTGCTGAAAAGGGTGAGCCTCAACGTATCACAATCGGGATCTTCCGCGACTACTGGGAAGCCGATACGTTCAAGAAATACATGCGCGACATGGGCGTGAAAGATGCTTGGATCACACCATACCGTGATGGCACACGCGTGGAGATCAAGGACGTAATGGAAGGCGTAATGGCTGAAAAAGCAGAAAAGGCCCAAAAGAAGTAACGTATACAATAAGGTTTTCCGAAAGCAGTGTCATAACGGCACTGCTTTTTTGTTTTCATACTTTTGCATTATGAAACGATTAAGTGCAGTTGTCTTGTGTTTATTACTGTCTACGGTCACGTGGGGTCAAATCAGCATGAAGAAACTGAGTTTAAAACGCGGTGAAGTTTACACCATTAAAGAGTCTGATATTCTTGTGGTGGATTCATTGATCATGCGGGATTCTTCAAAGATCATTCTCAACAAGCTCAAGCCCGACAATTTCATCCACGCAAAAGTAGCCGTCTTCTATAGAGGGACTCTCATTGATGGGAAAGGTGTTTCAGGATTGAAAGGGCGTAAAGGCAAGACAGGACCTTCGCCTCAAAGTCCGTGCACAGATGGGGGGCAAGGAACACCTGGAACGGAAGGAACTAACGGAGGACATGGCACTAATCTTCTTCTCTACTTTTCAGATATCGTGTTGAAAGGACAAGTAACAATTGATGTCTCAGGGGGTGACGGGGGTGATGGTGGAAATGGAGGGGATGGTGGAGGTGGAGGAACAGGAACCCGTGTCTGCAAAGGCGGCGATGGAGGAGCGGGCGGGAATGGATCCAGAGGTGGGAATGGAGGAAATTCCGGAAGCGTCACTTTCAATGCACCCCGCATTCCTGAATTGAGACTTATGCTTGGAGAAAAAATTGTTGTAAAAAATTACGGAGGGAGTGCGGGCAATGGCGGCGATAGTGGCGTTAGAGGTTATTCCGGATTGAGCAATGCAGGCGATAGTAAGCTTGACGGAAAAGCCGGGAAAAAAGGTCTGAAAGGAAAAGAAGGAACTGCGGGAAAACCTGGGGCTGTAAATTTTCAAGACAAGTAAGATGAACAGACGCTGGATTTATAAGCCTATTCCAGATCAGCAGCAGATCGAGGCGCTCGGTAAGAGCCTTAATATCAATTCACATCTCTCCGCGATTCTTTTGCAAAGAGGAATAAGTTCATTTGACGAGGCAAAGCATTTCTTTCGCCCTTCACTTGATGATCTTCACGATCCCTTTCTCATGAAAGATATGGAGAGGGCAGTCGATAGAATGAAACTTGCATTTGATCGCGAAGAAAAAATTTTAGTTTACGGTGACTATGACGTTGACGGAACAACGTCCATAGCGTTGGTTTATAGTTACCTGAGAGATTTCTATCCGCATTGTGATTTTTACATTCCAGATCGTTACGCTGAAGGCTATGGCGTTTCTGAAGCTGGCATTATCTGGGCTGAAGAAAATAATTTCTCTCTCATCATCGCTCTCGACCTGGGTATTAAAGCCAGTGATATGGTGGTGCTGGCGAATCACAAAGGCATTGATTTTATAATTTGCGATCATCACTTACCCGATAAAAAAATTCCTCAGGCAGTAGCGGTGCTTGATCCAAAGCAGGATGATTGCAATTATCCTTTTACTGAGCTTAGCGGATGTGGAATTGGTTTCAAGCTTCTCCAGGCTTATTCGCGAAAATATGCCGATGAAAAAGTTGTTTTCGATTATCTTGATCTTGTAGTCGTCAGCATTGCATCCGACATCGTTCCCATCAATGGAGAAAACAGGATCCTCGCACATTATGGATTAAAAAAACTAAATGAAAATCCCCGCCCGGGATTAAAAGCCCTCAAAGAAATTGCCGGAACTAAAAACGACCTTGACATTTCAGGAGTAGTATTCACATTAGGTCCACGTATCAACGCTGCAGGAAGGGTGGCACATGCCCGCGGAGCGGTGCAACTTCTCATTTCCCAAACCGAGGAAGATGCAAACGCTTTCGCGGAAAAGATTAACATCAAAAATGACCTTAGAAGGGAATTCGACTTGTCGATCACAGAAGAAGCGCTGGCCATGATAGGATCGGACGAAACCCTTCAAAAAGCCAAAAGCACAGTGTTATTTAAAAATTCCTGGCATAAAGGAGTAATTGGCATAGTTGCTGCTAGGTGTATTGAACGATACTATCGTCCAACCGTGATCCTGACTGAAAGCAATGATAAAATTACCGGCTCCGCTAGGAGTGTTAATGGCTTTGACCTGTATCAGGCCATTGAGCAATGTGGTGATCTGCTTGAAAAATTCGGTGGACATAAATATGCGGCGGGTCTTACAATGGATCGGATCAACCTTCCTGCTTTTCAACAACGCTTTGAAGAAGTCGTGGCGGCGACCATCACTGACGAAATGTTGACGCCGGTTGTTGAAATTGATTTGCCGGTCACGTTTGATGCTATAACTCCGGGGTTCATTTCTGTTTTGAAACAGATGGCGCCGTTCGGACCTGACAACCAGCGACCCGTATTTGAAGCAAAAAATATTTATGTGTTAAACTCATTAGCCACATTCAAAGACAAGCATCTTCGTTTCCTGGCTGGGCAGCATGGAAGTGATAATTTTTTTAACGCGGTGGGTTTCGACCAGATAGATCATTATCATCAAATGCAGTCCGGGGATTCGTTCAACATGGCATTTACAATCGAGGAAAATACATTCAACGGAAGTACCACTGTACAACTCCGTATCAAAGACATAAAATTCAACTGACTCACATGATCTTACGCGCAGAAAATCTTTTGAAGAAATATAAAAAACGCACTGTTGTAAATAATGTTTCTGTTCAGGTAGGTCAGGGGGAGATCGTGGGATTGCTTGGGCCTAATGGTGCAGGTAAGACGACAAGCTTCTACATGATGGTCGGTTTGATAAAACCCAATGGCGGAAAAATTTTTCTTGATGACAAAGACATTACCGAATTACCAATGTACAAGCGCGCAAAACTTGGAATAGGTTATCTCGCGCAGGAGGCTTCCATATTTCGATCACTTACTGTTGAAGAAAATATAATGGCTCCCTTAGAAATGGGTGATCTTAACAAACAGGCACGAAGAGAAAAAGTAGATAGTTTACTTGAAGAGTTCAGCTTAACACATGTACGCAAAAGTCAGGGTATGGTGTTGTCAGGTGGTGAACGAAGAAGAACTGAGATTGCCCGGGCACTTGCCGTTGATCCAAAGTTTGTATTACTGGATGAACCATTTGCGGGTGTGGATCCAATTGCTGTGGAAGAAATTCAATCCATTGTGTCAAAGTTGAAAAAGAAAAACATCGGTATCCTAATTACCGACCACAATGTTGATGAAACACTTACCATCACAGACCGTGCTTATTTAATGGTGGAAGGAAAATTATTCAAGTCCGGAAGCGCTGAAGATCTCGCCAATGATCCAATGGTTCGCAAAGTCTACCTGGGACAAAATTTTGTGCTGAAGAGAAAGCGTGATGCGGTGGTTGAACAAGTGATCGAATCTTCAACCACTGATTCGGGCGAACCGTCTTTGTAATCAGTTGCCGAATAACCGTCACCAGTTGCCGGGAATTTTCCCTAATGAATAGGAGATTCATTTTGCAAAAAAATAGAAGATTAACTAGAACTTCAGCGCCTCCTCATAACTTACGGGCACTTTCAGGGGAAATCCTCTCACAGTTACCTTCATACTTCCTTCAAACCTGATATTGTGTTCTTTCCCTCCGAACAAGCTCAGGATTGTATCCAGCAAGCCGTCCTTTAAATTAAGTTGTACTTCCAGTGGTATTGTGAATTCCGATTTGCCTTTTATTAAAGCACTTAAGTGTTGGTCTACACGCGCACTCTTGTTCCCATCGACCGTTACGTCGAGATCGATTCTCTTCAAACGCATACGAGTAGAGTTGGGATTATAAAAAACAACGTCCGCTATTAAAAGAGGCCCATCGGATCCAGTCTTTACTTCTCTAATGTTAATAGATCGTAAGATTACTTGTTCTTTTGGAACACAGGCTTGAACTACTAGCAATAATAATAAAATAACGGTGCCGTTGTTGGTGTTTTTCACCAACATCACCCAATCCATAATGTTTCTCACCAACATCTTCATACTTTTAAATTCAAATTACTCTCCTAAATATTTAATTTTACAAATCAATGTTGGTGAAAACTGTACAACGGCAAAGTTAGTGGTTGGGCTAAGCCCATTCGGAGTTGCATTCGGTAACCTCCGGCTTAAGCCGGAGGTTACATCGAACCGCGAATTGGACTTTAGTCCAAAATACTCACGTTGTCAAAAAATCATCCCACCGCATGATCCATGGAAACACCAACATCGGCGCCACAACCAATGACAACCCAATTCCAATTTCAGATCGAACAAATCGCCGACGGCCTTGTGGAGAAGGGTTACTCTGTGATCGATCATTTCCTGAGCAGTCATGAAGTTAACTCCATTTTACAAACAGACGAATTTAAGAACGCTAAGTTACAGTTTAAAAAAGCCGGAATAGGAAACCAACAAGACAAGCAGATAAATGAAGGCATTCGGGGAGATTATATTAAATGGATTGATCCCCAAACGGCTCCTTTATCCGTAGCTCTCTATCTCAAACGGTTAGGCGAATTACTTCAGTATCTTAATAAAAGTTTATTTCTCAGTCTGAAAGACGCGGAAGTTCACATGACGATCTATCCCATCGGAACTTTTTACAAACGTCACCTCGATCAGTTTAAAGCAGATGATCATAGAAAGTTATCCGTTATATGTTATTTGAATATTGATTGGGCAGAAAGTGACGGTGGGCAATTGAGAATGCATTTGCCAGAAGGCCCCACTGATGTGCTTCCCGTTTCAGGGCGACTTGTTTGCTTTCGGAGTGATCAGATCGAGCATGAGGTGCTGGTTGCTACGAGAGAACGACTTAGTTTAACGGGATGGATTGTTGATAAAAAATTCTAGTGAAATGAAGAATTAAGAATGGTCGAGTAATACACCGCGACCATTTTTAATTCTTAATTCCTTCCTTTTTAATTATTTAGAAAAGAGTTTCTCATCCAAACCAGGTATCAGCTTCATAGCATTTTTATAATAAATTTTCTTCAACACATCATCTGGTAAACCGATACCATACATCCTCCAAAAAGCATGGTAGCGCTTATGATAAGGGAAGTATTCGTCTTCCGTTTCAAGAACCCGGAAATAGGTTTCATATTCTTCCGGTACCCAGCTGTCTTTTCCAAAGAGAACGCGATCCTGATATTTTGTGAGGAGTGCTTTTGCAGCGCGGGGTTGACGACCAAGCTCAGCAATTACAGCGCCAATCTCCGTGTACATATTGGGAAACTGATCCAGCAATCCACCAAGTTTTTTCAAATCACTACCATACCAGCCTAAATGAGCATTGATGAATTTTGTTTTTGGATGCTTACGAAAGATATTGTGCTCTTCAGCTATAAGCTTTTCCCATTTCAAAGTATCGGTGTCATGACGTCGGCCGGGATGTGTCTTTAGCTCAAGCCATCGTTCATTGTTCTTATCTATTGGCTGCCAGAATTGTTTTGGATCCGCTGCATGGATCAATACTGGGATTCCAAGCTCTCCACATTTATCCCAGACAGGATCGATTCGTGGATCATCAATTTGAATTCTTTTCCCGCTCTTTGAGGCGGCCATGCCGATGGATGATTTATAAATTTTAAGTCCTTTGGCTCCACGTTTCACGTCATCTTCTATCTGACGAACAATGCGCGCTGTCCATTCAGGATTGTCGATATCGCGAAAGTCAACGTTGGTAAAAAGCACAAAGCGATTGGGGTAACGTGCTTTGATGTTTTCCATGGACTTTTCGAGATGATCACCGCTACCACCAAATCCGCGGCCACTAAGATTTACCATCACGGCCATATTAAGAGCATCCATCTTTGAAATCAATTCCTTGAAATCAGATGTGTTCATGTTCCCCTGGTGATTGTGAATATCAATAAAAGGAAACTTTGATTTTGTTAAATGGTGCTCCTCCACCACGAGTGAGGAAGGAGGATCATAGTCTTCAAAATCCATCTTCATTTCCAGCGGTCTTTCCTGGGCGATGACCGCTGCAGAGTATAGAAGAAAAAGAAACGGCAAGGTTTTTCTCATAGGATTTGACATTAATAGTGGAAAGAAACGTAAATCATGGGAATGATGATGGGAATTTTTACTCAAGCGGCCAATCGTTGTTGAAACGCATCCAAATTATTCCGATGAAGTTTTCTAATGATCATCTTCAATATATAATCCTTTCGGAGCTTTAAGAGTTAATGATTTGTTGAAAACCTTGGAAATCAGCCCATCTGAGAATAAACCCGGATTAAACCCTTATTCTGTTAATTAGTCTAACTACCAGATTCGCATTAATGAATCAGGTGTATGAAAAAGTTGATTTCTTTCTGCTTGTTTGCCTCAATTGTGATCCTTTCCCTCCTCGCAAAAAATACAGTCGAAGCGCAAGTGGTCATGCGTCCGGCAATAATTACACCCATAGTTGTTCGGCCAATATGCCCCGGCCCAGGGTACGTATGGAGAAATAATCTATGGGTCTTCAGACCACGTCATGGGTATGGCGTTGGTGTGCGTTTTCACCCTAGGCCCTTTAGGTATAGAAGATACTGGTAAGTTGTCTAACCCGAACTTAAGATCGGGGTCTGGCATTCTACTAACTAAACGGGTACTGATCAATATTAGGATAGCCGATGCACCAGCATCGGCCTGAATTTCTTTCCTAAAATTCTTTCCTAAATTGCTTCACATTTACTCTCACATGAAAAAAAATCTTTTGGTTCCTACGCTGCTGTTGGTCTTAAGTGCAGCTTTCTCTCAAGGACAAGATGCCCTGCTGGAAAATGGCAGGAAGAAATTCATGGCAAAAGATTACGCAGGAGCGAAGACGGACTTGACAAAATATCTTGAGGTCAATCCAAAAAACAAAATCGCCCTCGATCTCCGTGGACAGGTTCGTGCTGCACTGGAAGATTTTTACGGAGCGGTGAGTGACTACACGGTTGCGCTGGACATAGACTCAACATTCGCCGATGCTCTCAATCATCGCGGTGAAGCAAAAACAAATCTGGATGATGATGAAAGTGCTATCATTGATCTCGATAAAGCAATTCGTTTCAATCCAAAATTAACAGATGCTTACACCAATCGCGGTTTTGCCAAATACAATCTCGAAGATTTTCAGGAAGCCTATTTCGATTTTTCAAAAGCACTTGAGCTCGGCCCGGTAGATTCAGATAAATATTTTAACCGCGCGGTGATAAAAGCCGAGTTAGGAGAATTTGTAAGTGCTATTGATGATTATACGAAAGCGATCGAGCTGGATAAAGACGATGCGGGACTTTATAATCGTCGAGGCGTTGCCTATTACCAAACCAGTAATTTCGATAAAGCTATTACTGACTACGATGTGGCAATCAAACTTGATCCAAAAGACCCCATAAAGTTTGAGAATCGTGCGCTTGCAAAAAGTGCCAAGGAGGATTTTAAAAGTGCGATGGAGGATTATACGAAATCAATTGAGCTTAGTAGTGATGACCCGGAAACATATAATTTAAGAGGTGTTTTGAGGAATACGCTTCTGGAGTATGATGGAGCTATTGCTGATTATACCAAAGCGATTGAACTCGATAATACCAATCCGACTTACTTTGACAATCGCGCACTTAGCAAAACAGAAAAAGACGATTATGCCGGGGCCGTGGAAGATTACTCTTCCTCAATCAGTCTTTATCCTAATGATCCGGAAACATATCTGCAACGTGGTTTGGTTAAGTTGATGATGAATAACAACTACGACGGTTGTCTCGATTTAAAGCATGCTGATGAATTAGGTGCAACGGAGGCGAAGGCAGCAATTAAAAAAAGTTGTAAATAAAAATTAAAGAATAAAAAAATTGATGCTGGTTTGAGAATGGACTCATTCTTTTCATTTCTTCATTTTTATAGATTCCTTCCAATCCAAAATAAAATAACAATCCCCAACACTATCCAGATGGCTATCGGGCCATACAAAGCTTTGCGTATGCGCAATAGTTTTTCAGATAGAGATACGTTCTCCAACACAAAGCCTAACAGGAGATAGGGGATTGAAATAATCAACAATGGATTTAAGAAAAATGCATCCCTGATATTCAGATTAAGCATCTGATGGATTGCGCGCTGAGAACCACATCCGGAGCATTCATAGCCAGTAAGTTGTTTTACAGGGCACTTCGGAAAGAAATTAGTATTAATAGAAGGATCAAAATTTTTGTAAACAAAAATCAATCCTGCTACTGCCACCAATAATAGAATGAGCTTAGGGATTTTGCATTGCCCCCATAATTGCTGCGCCGCCAAGGAAAAAGAAGAAAAGTATATAACAAATTGCGACAACGGCTCCGGCAATAAGAGCAATCTTCGTCCACTTACCTGCATCTGATGACGCCTGTTTGGCCCCAGCAATATCACCCGCATAAAAACGGGATTCCACTTTTGTCGCGTTCACAATCCCAACTATTCCGAGAGGCGGACAACAAAAGACAGTTACCAAAATGGATTCAAGCAACCACGATTTGGGCGGCTTTTGTCCAGTGTTTTGATTATCCATAGAATTTAGAGTAAGGTTTTTCCGGTAAGGGTAAGTTAAGAAAGTTTCCGGGGCAGCCAACACTCACAAACATTGTTTATTTTTGATAAAGACATCTTCATGCATCCTTCCCTGCAAAAGTTATTCGTCGCAATTGAATTACAACGAAAAGAAACGCTCGACTCTGTTCAGCATTTGACTGAAGATCAACTCAACAAACCAGCGGCTCCAGGTAAATGGTCCATTTCAGAAATCCTGAGTCATGTAGTTAGCGGAGAACGTATGTCTCTACAATACATCCAAAAGAAAATTCAGGGCGCAGCCCAGACAAAAGACACTGGCCTGGTGGAAGAACTAAAAATGATAGTATTGAAAGTGTCACAACGGCTGCCCGGATTAAAGTTCAAAGTACCACGTAGCATGGCTGAGCATACCACTGTTTTTAATAACCTCTCAGCAATATCACAGGAATGGGAGCAGGTGCGAAATGAATTTAGATTGCTTCTTGAAAAGATGCCAGATGAGTATCTCAATAAAAAAATTTACAGACATCCAAGGGCTGGTTATCTCAATGTAAAACATGCACTTATGTTCTTTCGTGAACATCTTATTCATCATACCCCCCAAATCAAAAATTTACTGTGAGGTATACAGTGCTGATGTTTCTTTTGCTTTCAATCACATGTCTTTCAGCGCAAGACTCAGATTCAACGGATCAGCAAGCGAAAAAACTAAAAAAGAACCTGCATTATTACTTCTCGCGCGACACTTCAGCTCATATCAAATCAGTTCGATTCAACTTTCAGTTGGACTTTAGAAACTCTTTTGTCCGCGATTTTCCAATAGACATCTATGGAGGCAATTTTGGGTTCGTTCTTCATAGAAAATTCAGAATCGGCGCCGGGTATTATTTTTTCAGTCAACATTTCTCCAATCAGCTGCTTGGACTTCGACCTAGTAATGGTATTCCATACACGGATAAAAAGGGAGTTCCGATCCCTGTAGGCAAGCTGACCAACAAACAGCCTTATATACCCGCATCGCAAAATCTCGCAGTGAATTACGGCTGCTTGAATTTTACCTACATGTTTTTCAACAGTCGCCTGGTAAATCTTTATATCCCGCTTGAGATTGGGTATGGCACCTTCAGTGAAAAACTGGTGGATCCATCCGGTTATGATTTTAAAACACTACCAAAATCTCCTAAAGCTTCTACTGGTCGTTTTTGGCCAGGTCAGGTTGGCCTGATGGCCGTTACAAAAGTTCACAGGTTGGTTTACGTATTAACTGCCATTGGTTACCGAAAAACACTCCATCAGAAATTTGAAACCGAAAGTGATTTCACCGATTTCGAAAGTCAATTTGAAAGCTACTACTATCGTCTTGGTTTGCAAATCCAGATTAGTTCAATCT
Source organism: Cyclobacteriaceae bacterium (assembly GCA_025363495.1). Taxonomy (GTDB): domain Bacteria; phylum Bacteroidota; class Bacteroidia; order Cytophagales; family Cyclobacteriaceae; genus ELB16-189. The sequence goes on from JANYDR010000389.1 coordinate 17,567, forward strand.
TAAAGAAACGATTTCGTAAAAAGTAGTAATCTGTTCCGTTATCATAACCTACCGGCAATAAAAGACTATAATCTTCCTGAGATTTTATTATTACTTTGGTCGCCTGATTTCCCAGTATCAAATAAAAAAACCCTCCATGAATAGACTTGTTATTCTTTTTCTAATGATCTGCTCTGCAGCTGTTGGACAACCCAAACTGCAATCACCTGCCGAGTTTCTTGGATATGAGCTCGGTGATCGTTTCACGCGCCACGACAAAGTAGTCGACTATTTTAACCATGTGGACGATGCTTCTTCCAACGTAAAAGTGATGCAATATGGCGAGACCTATGAGCACCGTCCTTTAATTTACGCCATCATCGCGTCTGCTGAAAACTTTAATAATCTGGAGCAAATCCGTCAGGACAACCTTAAACGTGCCGGCATTATAGATGGATCTCCTTCCGGAAATAAAGTTGCCATCGTATGGCTAAGCTATAATGTTCATGGAAATGAGGCCAACTCGATGGAAGCCTCTATGAAGACTATTTTTGAATTGGTTAATCCTTCTAATGCAAAGACAAAAGAATTTTTGAAAAATACAGTTATCATTATTGACCCTTGCATCAACCCCGACGGACGTGATCGCTACGCAAATTTTTATAATCAGTACGGAAACTTCCCTCCCAACTCTTCTGGTGATGCAAAAGAGCACCGCGAACCCTGGCCCGGAGGGAGAGCAAATCACTACTTATTTGATTTGAACCGTGACTGGGCATGGGAAACACAGGCGGAATCAAAAGCGCGCATTAAAGTGTACAATGAATGGTTCCCTCATGTACACGTTGACTTTCATGAGCAAGGCTATAATAATCCCTACTACTTCGCTCCTGCTGCAGAACCCTATCACGATGTAATCAGTAACTGGCAACGTGAATTTCAAGTCATGATTGGAAAGAACAATGCAAAGTATTTTGATGAACAAGGTTGGTTATATTTTACCAAAGAAGTCTTCGATCTTTATTATCCCAGCTATGGGGATACTTATCCAACATACAGTGGAGCCATTGGAATGACATACGAACAAGGGGGCGGCGGTTTTGGTGGATTAAGTATCACCACACGGGAAGGAGATCCTTTAACATTGAAAGATCGCCTTACTCATCATTACACTGCGGGCATCTCAACTATTGAAATTACTTCGCTCAATGCAATTCGGGTCGTTGATGAGTTTGAAAAGTTTTCGAAGGAGAATACTAATAGCCCTTCAGCTCCCTACAAAACATACGTGATAAAGAGCGACAACAATTATGATAAAATCAGTCAGCTCACTAAGTGGATGGATACCCATTCAATTAAGTATGGTCATCCCTCCGCCGGAAAGCCTTCACGAGGTTTTGAATATCAGACACAAACCACAGCAGCGTTCAATCTCACAACGGACGATATCGTTATTAATGTCTATCAGCCAAAGTCAAGGTTTATTACAACATTATTTGAGCCACAGTCAAGGTTGTCGGATTCTGCAACTTACGACATCACTGCATGGAACCTTATGTACAATTATGATTTGAAAGCGTATGCGCTTAACGAGCGAATCAATGTTGGTAAAGCTTTTCAACCTAAGGTTGTTGACAATTCGTCTGTCGCATCAAAGCCATATGCATATGTTTTTAAATATGAAAGTCTGAGGGACGTAGAATTCCTGGCTTCCTTACTTCAGAAAAATGTGAAAGTAAGAGCATCAGTAAGACCGTTCACAAGTGGCGGACAGCTCTTCGAAGCAGGAACACTGATTGTTACAAGAAGAAACAATGAATCAATTACTGATTTTGATAATGTTGTTCAAAACCTTGCTAAAAATGCGGGTCGTAAAATTTATACAACTACAACAGGCTTTGTTGAAACAGGAAAAGACTTTGGTTCAGGTTATGTAAATTTCATAAAACCGCCAAAGGTTGCCGTACTAATTGGGGAGCAAACATCATCACTTAATAGCGGCGAGATCTGGCATTTTTTCGAACAACAACTACATTATCCCATTACACAGTTAGGCACTGACTATATCAAGACCATCGATCTGAAAAAATATGACGTGCTTGTTGTGCCTGAAGGCAATTATAAATTGTTTGATGATGGCATGCTGGAACAAGTAAGCACATGGGTATCTGGCGGTGGACGATTAATCATTATCGCAAATGCTCTCCCTACATTCGCGGATAAAAAGGGATTTGGACTAAAGGTTTACGCTACCGAAACTGAAAAAACAGAGGCAGAGAAAAAAGAAAAAGAAGCGAAAGAAAAAAATTCCTTAGTTCATTATGATGAAGCCGAACGCAAGCAATTATCAGAAGCAATTTCCGGAGCTATCTATAAAGTAACACTTGATAAATCTCATCCTTTGGCCTTTGGGTTGAAAGAGTTTTATTACACGTTAAAGACAAATGAGCTTCGCTACGGATTCCTGGAGAACGGCTGGAATGTTGGCGTTATCAAAGGAAATGCCAAGCCTATTCAAGGCTTTGCGGGACAGAAAGTAAATAAAAAATTAGGCAACAGCCTCGTGCTGGGCGTGGAAGAAAAGGGGCAAGGAAATATCATTTACCTGGTGGATAATCCAGTCTTCAGAAGCTTCTGGGAAAGCGGAAAAATGGTTTTTTCCAATGCAATATTCATGGTAGGTCAATAGCTATTAAGATGACCGCAACAGAAATCCCGGCCCGAAAACCGGGATTTCCTATTGTTCGTTATTTGTAAGCGTTTGATTCGCGGGAAATAATTAAATTGAGGGTTACTTCAGTAAATAAATTGGCTATGAAAAAAATCTATCTGTTTTTTTGCGCACTGTTAATGGTCGAGATTTCTTTTGCGCAGGGCGATTCAGAGATTTATCTTTTTGATCTTTCAATCAAAAAAGATAAAGTTTCTATTTCTGATCCTGTCAACATCAGTGCTCACAAGGGATATGATAATCAACCATCATTTCACCCTGGACAACCAGTGATTTTTTATTCATCCGCAGCCGAGGACGGTCGCACAGATATTCTCAGCTATAACTATAAAACAAAAGCAAGAAAATCTATTACGCAGACTCCGGAGCGTGAATACTCTCCCACGGTAACTTTGGATCAGCAGTCTTTATCCTGCATCATCCAGCGCGATAATGGAGCTCAAGACTTGGGGAAATATCCCATTGAAGGGGGAGAGCCCATGGTCCTTGTTAATAACTTAACTGTTGGATATCATGTGTGGGTTGATAATAGTCATCTGGGACTTTTTATTCTTGGAACGCCGAATACATTACACTATTTGCGCCTCCCAACAAAAAAAGATACGATCATAGCAGAAAATATTGGGCGATCATTACACAAAGTACCGGGCGAAACAGCCTTTAGTTTTGTCCATAAAGTCACTGAAAAAGAATGGACGATTAAAAAATTTAACAGTAAGACATTTAAAATTTCTACAATAACGACCACTCTGCCCGGTCGCGATGATCTTGCCTGGCTGCCGGATGGAAAAATTATTATGAGTGATGGCACGAAGATATTTTTTAACGATCCAACAAAAGGAACCGCCTGGAACGAAGTACAAGTTTCATCAGGAGCTAATGTATTGAAAGGCGTAACACGTCTTGCCGTCAGTCTTGACGGGAAAAAATTGGCAGTTGTAGTGAGTGAATAATTATTTTTCGCAAAACGCTCCCTTGGCTATATAAAGCTTCCTAAAAACCGCTGTAATGGTTTGTTTTTGCACAGCTGGATCGTGATTGATCAATTCTTTATCCAGCTCTCCTTTCATAACTAATATACCTCCTTCATTAAGACCAAAAACAGCCTCTGTGATTACTTCAGTATTTTCAGCTATCAGTTTTTTTAAATATTGATCGTGCTCTTTTATAGCATCAGACAAGTCTGAAAACGTATCCTTGCTAACATTGATCTCATAACGAACAAAGTTATACATTGTCATTACATAAGGCTCTTTAAGGCTACACACAGAACCTTTTCGTGGTTCATAAGGAAGAATTTCAACATCCCATCGCTGCGCCTGGATACCAGGATCGGTACTTAGCCATTCTTCAACTTGTTTTTTTGAATTTGAGTGGAAAATAAAAAGTCCACCACCACCTTCAAAGGGTCCTGCGGCGATAAGTTTCTCTTCTTTTGCTAATCGTTTAATGTTCGCCTGGTGTCCTTCCATTAGTTTGCTCAGTTGCTCCTTTGGAAGCTCAGCCTTATCCTTCTTACTGTTCAGAAAAACAAACATGTACTCTTGCCCATGGACGGCCAGAGCGATTGCGGAGAATAATAGAATTAAAATCTTTTTTGTCATAATACTACTAACTATATCAATGCCTCCAATAGCCTTTCAAAATCCCTTGCATCATTATAAACATTCGGTGCCACACGCATTGAGTCACCCCGAAATGAAACTGATATTTTCTTTTTCTTCACGCGTTCCTTTACATCTTCAATTGATGTCCCTTTCGGGAAACGAACTCCAAACAAATGCTGCCCACGGTGATCATCTTCCTCTATCCAATACCCTACGGCTCTAAGCTTCTTAATTGTCGGTTGAGAAATTTTCTTACAATACTGTTGAATGTTCTCCGGCTTCCATTGATTAATCTGCTTCAATGCTTCGAGCATCATGGGAACCAGAATAAAATTACTATGCTCTCCCACTTCATAACGAAGTGCTCCTGGCTGGTAATTACTTTGATAAATAACAAGACTGGAAAAATTTTCACTATCCTGTCGATTTATCCAATTCTCCTCGATAGGCAAACCATTGTTAAAGTACTCACCATAATACGCAAGTCCAATTGAGTAAGGTCCCATCAGCCATTTATAACCTCCACATATTAATGCGTCAGGTTGAAATTTCTGAACATCGAAGGGCAATGCTCCCACTGACTGAGTTCCATCAATTACAAGCAATGCTCCCACTTCACGTGTGCGCTTTCTTATACTTTCGAGGTCAAAGCGTGTTCCATCAGCCCAATGAACATGACCTAATGAAACAATTTTAGTTTTTGAATCTATGGCTTCCAATATTCTTTCGTTCCATACTTTACCCCTTGATTCCATTTGATCCGGTGGGGCAATTGCAGTAAGAGTTGATTTCGTATCTAACGTAAGCCGCTGCCAGGGATAATAATTACTTGGAAACTGCTCTGCGGCAACAATTATTTTATCTCCTGAATTGAGATGAGCATTTTTCACCACCGTTGCCAGTCCATAAGAAACAGAAGGAATTATAACAATTCTTTTTGGGTCCTTAACATTAATCAGTTTTCCAAATTCACTTCGCAATGGCTCGGATCCTGAGAAGAAATCATTCGCTGAGATCTGAAAAGGATTTCTCTTTCGTTCAATGCCACTCTTACCAGCCTTCTCTACTGACTTTAAAAGCGGCGACATATATGCACAGTTTAGATATGTTGTCCCTTTTGGAATGGAAAATTTTGCCCGTTGATTATGCATATCGTTAATTGTTTTTTGAGGAATTAAAAAATCCAGAAAGGCTCTCGCTGTGTAAGTTTCGTAATAATTTCTTAAAACTAATCGCGATTTTTTATCCACATAAGAAGCACAAATTAGCAGTTCGCGAACAAGTGCTGCGTTAAATCAGCGTTTTCGGGCTGCTTATTTCAAATCTGAGACGGGGAATGATTTTTGTAAAATTGTTAAAGGTTACCAATTGTTTCGACAAAGAATAAATAAATGTACTGAACACGAAGGGCTATGATAGAAAATTTTAAAGGAATCGAATTCGTTCGAATATCCACGTTACCGGAAGAGGAAAAAGAGAAAGTCTGGCAGTCATCTCTGAAAAACAAGGTTATAAAGATCATAAAAGAAGAGAGTCTGTTGAACGACTGTATCCTGTATCAGGATTATCTTTCTTGGCTTAATGATCAGCCTGTCCAGTCGCCGAAATCATCAAGTTCCGCTCCTACTCCAATGCCAACCTTTTCAAAACTTGCCTTCAAGTAGTCAATTCCAAATTCCCTCAGGAACAATTTCAAGCACACTACCGTCAGGATCATTAAAGTAAAATGACTCTTGTCCATTTTGCCATTGCAATGTGTCTATGATAGATATGCCTTTTGACTTAATTTCTTCTTTTTGACTTTCATAATCAGCTGGTTTTACTTCGAAGGCAAAGTGATATGGACCCTCAGCAAAATGTTGCGGTGGACTTTTCTTCATTTTTGAATCGTCTGGATTAAAGCACAGTAAAACAGATGATCCAGCATGGAAAAAAATATGCTTGCCTTTAAGATGGCTAATAATTGGCAATCCCAAGAGCCCATTATAAAAGCTTGAGGCTTTTTCCAAATCTCGAAAATAGAGGCAAACCTCTTTTATTTGAGTGATTTTTAACATCGGCCTTAACGGTTAAATTCGGGTTAAATTTAATCATCATTGAAATTGCAATTTCCCTCGGCATAAAATCTACAAATCATAAATTCTAAACTCTGGATCCCCCGATTTCCAGGCTAATTTTCTCACCCGTTATGATGTAGATTATTGATTGCTAGTGGATTAGAAAAAGCACACCGATTTCATAGGCTTCAGAGATATCCACAAAGAAGTGATTGACGAAAATGCTCGTAACTGATTGTTATTCAGATATATAAAGGATAACAGTCTCTTAATGTGGATAAAACCTTCGTTTTGTGGAATTCTTTTTAAGGGTGTTTTTCTGATTTATAAGTGCCTGAATTTTAGCACTTTTGTCTTCCGAAATAGCACATGAAAAGTTTTCTCACTCTTCAAACTAATACTAACCCTGAAAGCCAGATTCCGTTAGGTCTAAAAATGCGCATAACATTGATTTTCGGACTGCTGTTTTTATGTCAATTGAGTTGGAGTCAGGGAAGTGAATTGGTAAAACTGGACAAGCTGCAACAACTGATCCAGGGTGAAAAACAGCAAATTCAGGTGGTAAATTTCTGGGCAACATGGTGTGCGCCCTGTCTCAAAGAATTGCCTCTTTTCGAAAAATTAAATGGTGAACGAAAGGACGTTCATATCCGACTTGTAAGTATGGATATGGACCTTGACCCGGACCCAGAGAAGGTGCGAAAATTTGTTGTCAGAAAAAAAATTCAATCTGAGGTGCTAATCCTCAATGAGCGGAATCCGAATCAATGGATTGATAAGGTCGATAAGAACTGGTCAGGTGCTTTACCAGCCACGCTTGTAATAAATAATAAAACCGGTAAACGTAAATTTGTTGAAAAAGAACTGCACGAAGGCGATCTGGAAAAATTGATCGCAGAAGTTCAATAAAGAGATAAATTATCATTAAAATCATTACTAATATGAAGCGAATGTTTTTCTATATAGCCATAGTGTTTGCCTTTGTAGCAAGTGCTCCAATAAAAAATGGTTATGAAGTAGGTGATACTGCTTCTGATTTTGCTCTTAAAAATGTTGACGGCAAAACGGTCTCGTTATCAGATTGGAAAGATGCGAAGGGTTTTATTGTAATCTTTGATTGCAACACTTGTCCCTATTCAAAAGCCTATAATGAAAGAATCATTGGCTTAAATAAAAAATATGCGAGTCTTGGATTTCCTGTGGTAGCCATCAACGCGAATGATGCTTCAGAATCGAGTGGAGATTCATTCAAAGAAATGGTTAGTTACGCGAAAAGAAAGGGATATACATTTCCCTATCTCATAGATGAAACTCAAGCAGTGGCAAAAGCTTTTGGAGCTACCAACACGCCTCACGTTTTTGTTTTGAATCGCGCTGGCAATGATCTTAAGGTTGCCTATATCGGCACGATAGATGACAATGCCCGCAATGCCTCCGCAGTCTCTAAGAAATATGTTGAAGACGCAGTGGACTCCTTATTGACCGGCAAGACAGTCGCTAACACAAAGACGAAAGCCATTGGCTGTGGAATTAAATGGAAGAATTCGTAATTGGATACCTGTGCAACTTGCTGGTCACCGAGAACTGGCAACAGGTGACGGGTATCCGTTTATTTAAGACTCTCAAGAATATCGTCTACATATTCCCGTGAGTTACTAAGCCTGGGTACCTTGTTTTGTGCTCCCAGTTTACCTCTGCGTTTCATCCAGTTATAAAAGGTTCCCTCAGGTACAGAATGTATGGTTGGAGCAATCAGAGCCAGATCGTGAGATCTTTTAGCATCGTAATCAGAATTGATTTTGCGGAGTGTTTCATCCAGGATTTTGCCAAACTCGTCAAGACTTCTAGGCTGAGTGTGGAATTCAATAATCCACTCATGACCCCCACGCTTATTTTTTTCAAGGTAGATTGGCGCGGCTGTAAAGTTGTTGATTACGCCACCAGTTATTTCACTAGCTCTCGTAATAGCTGCTTCTGCATTTTCAATAATAACCTCCTCACCGAAGGCATTTATAAAGTGCTTTGTGCGACCTGAAATCTTGATCCGGTAAGGAGTCTTGCTGGTAAACTTCACTGTATCTCCAATGTTGTACCGCCACAATCCTGAATTCGTAGTGATCACCATTGCATAATTCTTACCTATCTCAACATCACTAAGCGGAATGGCTGTCGGGCTCTCGTCTTCCGATTCTTCAGTCGGAATGAACTCATAGAAAATTCCGTAGTCAAGCATTAATAGCATCTCTTCGGAGTTACTGATGTCTTGTATCCCAAAAAATCCTTCGCTTGCTGTATATGTTTCCCAATAATTCATTCCTTCTCTAGGAATGAGTGTCTTAAATAAATTTCGATAAGGTGCAAACGCTACTGCTCCATGAAAAAAGACTTCAAGGTTAGGCCATATCTCCTGTATGGGCTTCTTCTGAATCTCCATTACTCGTTGCAATAATAATACAGTCCATGTAGGAACACCTGCAATGTGTGTTACGTCTACTGAGATTGTTTCCCGTGCTAGCTTCTCAATTTTTTCTTCCCAATTGCTCATCAAGGCAACTTCCAGACTCGGGGTACGGATCAATTGCGCCCATATCGGAAGATTCTGCATAATCACTGCTGACACATCACCATAATGAGAATTAGAACTTGGATCAAGATCATTCAACTGATAGCTGCCCCCAATCCCAAGTCCTCTTCCAGAAAAAATATTCGTTTCAGGATAATTGTTTACATAGATGCAATACAAATCCTTTCCACCCTTGAAGTGGCACTCTTCCAGTGACTCAGATGAGATTGGAATAAATTTGCTGCGTGCGTTTGTCGTTCCTGAAGATTTCGAAAACCATTTGATCTCTGTAGGCCACAGAATATTCTGCTCCCCCTTCATCATCCGCTCGATGTATGGGAATATTCTTTCATAAGAATGCACTGGCACCTGGCGGGCGAAATCATCATAGTTGACGATCTCATCAAATCCGTATTTCCTGCCAAATTCAGTTGGCCGAGCTGTCATTAAAAGCCGGGTTAGCATTTCGTCCTGAACGTCGTGCGGGTATTTCATGAAGAGCTCCATCTGGTGGATACGCTTTTTCATGACCCAGGTGAGGATGGAGTTGATTAGCTGCATGTATGAAGCGGCAAAAGTAACCGGTGAGAGTCAACCAGCAAAACGCTATGAAAAACGGAGCATATCGAACAAACTAAAAGTCTATTAGATTTGTAGACTTTTTACTTTTTGGATTATGAATATTTTATTTTCACCCTGGCCCTGGTATATCGCTGGTCCTGTCATAGGTCTTACTGTTCCTTTATTGCTTTTGCTCGGCAATAAAACCCTGGGTATATCATCAACCCTTCGTCAAGTATGTGCGATTTGTGCACCGGGTTCCATTCCTTTATTTAATTACAATTGGAAAAAAGACAGTTGGAATCTCTTCTTTGTTTTTGGAGTGTTTATCGGTGGAATAATAGGAGGCATACTGTTGGCCAATCCCGATCCCATAGGTATTTCAGAGACCACAATCACATATTTTAATTCATTCGGAATAAATGATCTTTCAGGATTGATGCCCAAAGAACTTTTTAATTGGCCATCACTCCTTACCATAAGAGGATTTCTGATGATGGTAGTCGGTGGTTTTCTCGTCGGCTTCGGTACACGGTACGCTAGAGGTTGTACTTCCGGTCACGGTATCCTGGGACTGTCGGCACTGCAATGGCCATCACTCGTCGCAACGGCTTGTTTTTTTATTGGTGGAATTCTATTCAGTCATTTTATTCTGCCTTACATTCTCTCATTATGAAAAACATCAAGTATCTCATCGTTGGGGTAGTCTTTGGAATCGCTCTTACAAAAGGAGAGGCTATCTCATGGTATCGCATTCAGGAAATGTTCCGGTTCGAAAGTTTTCACATGTTCGGAATTTTTATGACCGCTATCCCGGTTGGTGCCATTGGACTTCTTCTCATTCGTGAATTGAAAATAAAAACGATTGAAGGTGAAGACATCATTAAACCAGAAAAAAAATATCATCATGGTATAATCATCGGCAGTCTCATCTTTGGATTTGGATGGGCATTAACCGGCGCTTGCCCCGGACCGCTTTATGCTCAGATAGGAGCCGGATCCTCAGTTACAATCGTAACATTAATAAGTGCTGTCGCAGGAACCTGGACCTATGGCAGATTTCAAAAATACCTTCCTGATTAATCTATGGTTTCTGAATTGGCAAACCGCTTGCAGTCCAGGCTTTCAAACCACCCTCCAGGGAAGTGACTTGCTGAAATCCCTTTGCCTTCATAAGGTCAAGTGCTTTGCCGCTTCGCTTACCAGCAGCGCAATAAACAAAATACGTTTTTGAATGATCCAGACTATCAAGTGCCTTTTCAAAACCCGCACCATTGTAATCTATGTTGCGCTCCCCGACAATGAATCCAGATTGCACTTCTTCGGGAGTACGCACATCGAGCAAAATAATTTCAGGATTTGATTTCAATTCAGCAGCAAACTCTTTTGGTGCCAGAATTTCAGCAGTAGAAGTTTTGTCTGAATGGCCACAGGAATAGAGGGCTAAGGATAATATTAATACTAGCAGATGCTTCATAACTATTTATTTTAATGTAGTCGCAATTCCTTCTTTATAAGAAGTGGCCTGAATATTAAATGCCTTCTCAAATTTAGTACTATCAAAAATATAATCGTTATCAAACTGGTACATCATTTCCACAAATTCACGCATTTGCGGAGAGAATAATCCAACAAGACGCACACCAAATTTAGGAAGTGCCATAACTTTA
>JANYDR010000412.1 GCA_025363495.1 Cyclobacteriaceae bacterium
GTTGTCTCTTTTTCCATGGCCTACAACCAATAAATAATTTTCCTTTAACTCAAATGATACCGGCGGTAATTCCATTTATCTAAAAATCAATTTTAAGTTAAGGTTCCTAAAGTAGCGATAAGCGGGGTGATTTTTTAGCGATTATCAGTCAAGACTTGAGCAATCTAGGCTGTGGCAATGAAATGGATCTTGCTGCTTTCTTTAAAAAGCTTCAAAAGAGTCGATAAACCTTGATATAGCATAACCCAGCTACAAATTCTCCATATTCATTTTGAACTTTTGCCTCGCTATCACCGTTAACAAATTTGTTAAACAATTGTGCCAAGTGGGGGATTTAGTAGAGACTGAGCAGCTGATCAAAAAAACAGCAAGAGACATTTTCTTTCAAAAAGGCCGTTTGAAGGCCACCACGCAGGAAATAGCGGATGAGGCGGGTGTCAACCGGGCCCTTATCCATTACTATTTCCGGAGCAGGGAACAGCTTTTGCAGGTAGTGTTTGAAGAGGCGGTCGCAGAAACCCGGCAGAAGATTGCAGCCATTTTTGAGTCGGATCTACCCTTTAAGAAGAAGATAAGTCAATACCTGGATGTTTTTATCGATCGCAATTTTCGATACCCATACATGCAGAATTTTATAATTACTGAGATTAATCAGAATCCCGATAAGGAGGATGATTATCTGAATAAAAAACGAGAGAACCTCTGTAGAACCATTTTCCCTCAACTTAATGAGGAGATTAAAAAAGGGAATATGGCCCCCGTCAAGCCGGAGCATTTTATTGCTAACCTAATGTCCATGTGCAGTTATCCTCTTGTAGCAAAACCAATTTTGCAAAGGATGTTTGCTCTTGATGATGATGGTTATAAAACTTTTCTGCAAGAACGTAAACAGGTCATTTATAAAACCCTTTTTAATGAAGCGCCACCGAAAGAATAATAATTCATTAATCACTTTGTTAGTGGAAACACCAACAAAGGCGTGAATCCCAACGAATAAACAACCCTATATAAATGAGTAAATTTTTCAGAATGAAGCAAACAATTGTTGATGATCTACATCGACAAAGACCTGGAGACAGTAAAGTGTATTGGAGAAGAGGGCTAACAATTCTGTTAGTATTAATTTTTCCTTTTAGTGTATGGTCACAGGAATTAAAGACCGATAGTCTTTTGCATGATGCAACGCTTGAGAATGTTGTCAGCTACGCCATCAATCATCAGCCATTGGTGCAGCAGGCAATTGTAGATCAGGAAATCACCGAGGCCACAATCCGCACAAAGCTAGCGGATTGGTATCCCCAGATCAATTTCACTTACAACGTGATTCATAACTTTCAGATTCAGCCTAACTATTTCCAGGGTAATATCACGAGATTTGGTATCGGTAATACATCACTTGGACAATTTGCCGTTACACAGAATGTTTTTAACCGTGATGTGCTGCTGGCAAGCAAAACGGCTTCTGAAGTCAGGGTGCAGGCGCTTCAAAAAACCAGCAGCAGCAAAATTGATATAGCCGTAAATGTGACGAAAGCATTTTATGATGCGCTTGCCACGTCTCAACAAATAAAATTAGGGAAAGGTGATATTATTAGGTTAAAGCAAAGCCTTAAAACCGCCCACGATCAGTATGATGCAGGCATCACTGATAAAACGGATTATAAAAGAGCAACGATTGCGTTGAACAATACAGAAGCCACTCTTAAGAGTAATGAGGAGCTTTTAAAATATAAGATTGAAAATCTCAAGGCATTGATGGGTTATCCGCCACATGGCAATCTTGAGGTAGTCTATGATACACTGCAAATGGAGAGTGAAATATTCCTCGACACACTTCAGTCGATGGACTATAAAGACAGGATAGACTATAAATTACTTAGTACTCAGCAGAAGCTTCAGGATTATAATTTGAAGTATAGCAGATGGGCTTACTTGCCGACTGTTGCTTTGTCAGGGGCTTACAATTTCTATTACCTGAGTCCGGATTTAAATTTCTCAGAACTCTATAAAACTAATACTCCGTATTCAAACGCTATTCTCACCGTCTCGGTCCCGATATTCCAGGGCGGAAAGCGCACCGAAAATATCAAGATCCAGCGCTGGACAGCAACGCGGCTAGACTGGGATCTTACACGTTTGAAAAATAATTCGAGTGCGGAATATGCACAAGCCCTCGCTGCCTACAAGGGTAGCCTTGTTACTTTCCTTTCTCTAAAGGAAAATGTCAACCTCGCGAAGGAGGTTTACGACGTAATTCAGCTTCAATACAAGACTGGCATAAAGACGTATCTCGAAGTAATCACTGCTGAAACAGATTTACGGACCGCCCGTATTAATTATTTCAATTCTCTCTACCAAGTGTTGGCGAGCAAGATCGACGTACAGAAAGCGCTCGGTCAAATCAATTATTAATTCAAACTATTCCATGACTATGTTGAAAAAATCTATACAATATTTTATCGCTTTCTTTTTGATCGTGATTATTTTCTCCTGTGCCCCGAAAGGTCCGCAGCAGCAGAAACCCGGCCCTGTTAATGTTGCAGTACAAAAGATTTCTGCAACCGATGCTGTCTACTACGATGAATATCCTGCATCTGTTGTGGCGCTTAACCAGGTGGAACTTCGACCTCAGGTAAATGGATATATCACTGCCATGCACTTTAAGGAAGGTGACCGTGTAAAAAAAGGTCAGAAATTATACTCCATTGATCAGCAGCAATATCAGGCAGCCTATCAGCAATCAATAGC
>JANYDR010000223.1 GCA_025363495.1 Cyclobacteriaceae bacterium
CCAGCAATGTGAAATCCAGCGTCAATATCTATTCGTCAATGTAACGTCATCAAAATACACCGTACCTACAGAATCCCCAAAAAATAACATGTAGACTCTAATTGGCTAACACTCTCGCGAAAGTAAGGAATAGAAACAGCATATTCAGTAAAGTCCTTTGTGCCCTTTATGTCTATCTCGCCTTGGGTTGTCTTAAAAGCTGCCACATCACTTCCAGCGTCGGCCCGGAGAACTATAGAAACTCCCCCACTCTCAACGTTATCAAGCCTTATCTTAACTCTAAGTTCTAACTCAGAACCTGTTGCGATTCCCGTTGGAGGAACAGTGATAGTCCAGTAGCTAAAAACATCAGGAGTAGCAGCTTGTGTTGCCCGGATTGAGAGGGAATGGTGTAAAGAAGAGTAGACCAAACCACTTACGCTTTGAACATGGTTTAGAGAAGTTGATGTCTTATTAAATGCCCAATTTTGGGGAAATGACGATATTGAATCAGAAAAAATAACCCTTGAATTTAATTTTGCCTGCAATCCTGGAGGTAGGGTGGTATTCTGATTAAATAACTCGTCCAGATAATACGCCCGGAGCGCCGGATCGTACTGGCTGTAGAGATAGAATTGATTTCCTGAGTGCATCATACTTGCCCACATTCCATTTTGAAATTCAATATCATAGTGACTTCGCCCAAGCAGTGCATGCCCAAGCTCATGAAAGATTAAAATCTCCTTATTTATATCTGTCTGATTGACCCAGCATCCACTCGTTTGCGTGATCTGAACATGTGGAGGACTCCCTCCCAACGATTGTCCGCAGTAAGGACTTCCATTGACGTGACCTGCTTAACAAATTCAATTGTAAGCTTACTGATATCAACAGCGACATTTCTGGCTTTGCCTTCGGTGGCAAAGCGATTAATATATTCAGAAAAATCTCCAGGTATTGCGACAGGTTGCGGATTATCTTTAGAACAACCTAATAAAAGAACAATAACTACAATGGAAATCCTGGAAACCCAGGTTATAGATTTCTCTCGTCTCATATGTGAATGGTTTTGTTAATACAAACACCTCAACACAGACCCGCATACAAATAGAGAGTGACCTATCAATAATAATTCACTCGCATTAGTCTAAATTATAATTCAGCTATAAAAAGGGCTTATCAACTCGTTGCCCAGGTCTTTCCAACCTCTGCCAGTGGTAAGCACCCATGAAATGCACCAGGCACTGCTTCATATTGCAAAACTTGCGTAGCGCCGGGTTTTGACGTGAAGAATCCTACAACAGTAAGTTCCTTGACCATTAAGATGAATGGACGCTCCTTAGGATCAATCTTGGCAGCGATCGCTTCATCATGAACTTTCTTAACATACTCCTGCTGTTTGGCAGGGTCAAGACCCATGAACGAATCTCCCATGCTGCTTTTAGCTCCTTCGTCAAAAGCTTTGAGGCCCGCCATAAATCTATCCTGGTCCTCTTTTTTATAACACTCTCTCAATATCTGATCAATAAATCCGGGAACACCTGTATCCTTCGCTCCAGGTGTATCAGTCCTGGGTATAATAATTTCTGCCACTTCACTTATTAGGCCCGCCTGATCTTCATTGAAGAATACTGGTTTGTAGGTAAGTTCGGGTTGTGCCTTGCATCCATTTAAAATACCTGCCAGCACCGGTGCTGAAACAGCATATCCAAGAACAAGTCCAGCGCGTTGTAATGCTTCTCTTCTGTTCATAATGTCAAATTTTTATCGAATTAATATTCAATTAAATATTACCTTTTTTCAATTCGCTTACAGCGTGGTCAACAGCCCGTGCTGTGAATGCCATGTATGTCAATGATGGATTCACGCAGGCTGCGGATGTCATAAAAGAACCGTCAGTAACAAACACGTTCTTGCAGGCATGTACCTGGTTGAATTTATTCAATACGGATGTCTTTGGATCTTTACCCATGCGGGCTGTTCCCATTTCATGAATGCCGAGGCCAGGTCCATAAGCGCCATTATGAGACCTAATATTCTTCGCACCCGCTGCTTCCAGCATTTCTGCAGCATCATTCTGCATATCCTTCCGCATTCTGATTTCATTTTCCTTTATCTCTGCATCAAAGGTTAAGGTTGGAAGACCATACTTATCTTTCTTGTCCTTGTTGAGTGTCACTTTGTTTTCATGGTAAGGAAGTATTTCTCCAAAGCCGCCCATTCCAATGGACCACATGCCAGGTGCCATTGCCGCATCTTTCAACTCTTTCCCAATACTTAGCTCTGCTACCATTCTCTGCCATCCCTGACGGCTTCCTCCGCCCTGATAACCAAAGCCGCGGAGATAATCACGTTTATCATTAGCGACATTGCGGTAACGTGGAATATAAAAACCATTCGCCCTTCTTCCGGATAGATATTTATCTTCAAAGCCAGCTATTTCTCCACTCGCACCAACATTCAGATGATGGTCCATAATGTTACAGCCCAATTCACCGCTATCATTTCCGAAACCATTAGGGAAACGATCCGATATTGAATTCAACATAATTGATGTGGAACCAAACGTGGAAGCACAAAGGAAAATTACGTTCGCGTAAAATTCTGTCTGCTCTCCTGTTTCCGCATCCTGAATTCTTACACCCGTGGCCTTTCCTTTTTTTTCATCATAAATCAATCCATGGACAATTGAATTAGGACGCAGCGTCATATTTCCCGTCTTCTCTGCGGCTACCAGTGTCGAAGAAAGACTGCTGAAGTAGGCTCCGTAAGGGCAACCCCTGCTACATAAATTTCTGAACTGACAGGTACCCCGCTGAGGGCTATGAGCCAAAGGAGCAGTCAGGTGGGCTGTACGACCAATGGTCAGGGCCCTCCCGAATTTTTCCTTCATTGATTTCTTTAAATCCAATTCAACACATGTCAATTCCATGGGCGGAAGAAATTTTCCATCAGGAAGTTGAGGCAAGCCTTCTACCGAACCGCTAACACCAATATATTGCTCAACATAATCGTACCAGGGCGACATTTCAGCATATCGTACCGGCCAATCAACAGCTACACCATCCTTTGCATTTGCACCAAAATCCATGTCACCAAGCCTGTAGCTCTGACGTCCCCACGTTATTGAACGACCACCCACGTGATAGCCTCGCATCCAGTCAAAACGTTTTGTCTCTGAATATGGATTATCAACGTCGTCAACGAACCAGTGCTTGGTTGATTGTTTAATGGTGTAACCGGTACGGTTTTGAACACCCTGCCGCTCTAAATCATGCTGCGTAGGGCGATCTGCATTTTCAAATTCCCATGGATCTTTCGTAGCCGTTGGATAGTCAGGGTGCTTTACCATCCTGCCACGCTCCAGCACTAATGTTTTAAGTCCCTTTTCAGTGAGTTCTTTAGCGGCCCAGCCTCCGCTGATCCCGGTTCCCACAACAATTGCGTCGTATGTGTTATTCTTTTGCGCTTCGGTGTTTAAATTCATGACGGTTCATTTTGAGGCTTGAATATAGTGGTTTTAATCGTTTGCAATCAAGTTTGTGACAAGTTATTACATGAGTTGCCAGTTACCGGATACCGGGCGCCGGTAACAGGCATACGGTGACCGATAACACTATCAGCCACTAAAAAATCATTGATAAAATTTGGGCTTGATTTAGATCAGTTCAAAAACTTCACCTCTTTAAAAGAAAACACCTTTCTCCCTCTCTCGGTCTCAACACATAATCTTCCATTCTCATCCACATCAGAAATAGATCCTGTAAAATTCTCACCGGATGATTCAAATAAATGAGGCTCATTTAATTTATACAATGAATTGAGATATCGCTCTTTTAATTCAGCGGGAGCTAAATATCGTAAATCAACATATTCAGCTTCAATGGATTCCATTAGATTCTGAAACACCTCATCCAAATCATTGACTTGTCTGGAAAAGTTTAAAATAGATGAAGCATTTGAGGATGAAAAAAAGACCTGATTAATGTTCAGACCGATCCCAACAATGGAGTCGGATATTAACATTCCCTGAAGTTGGTTCTCAATGAGTATTCCTCCTATCTTCTTATTCTCAATAAAAATATCATTCGGCCATTTCAATTTGATGATTGACGGCACATACGGTGTGAGAGCATCTACAACTGCCATCGAAACTGCCATATTCAGCTGAAACTGATCCTTAGCTTCCAAAAACAATGGCCTTAACAAAACTGAAAATGTTAGATTTAGCCCAGGATCGGCTTCCCATTTATTCCCCCTTTGCCCACGACCAGTAGTTTGATTGTCTGTAATAACAACCGTACCCTCCGGTAGGGCTGAAGAATGGTTTAATTCATACAATAAAGAATTCGTAGAATGACATTCTGGCACATAAATCAGTTTTTGACCTACAAAATGGCTATTGGCAGGGATTTTATACAAGGTATATTTGTTAGTTTTACAGATTGTTTTTATCCATCAACCGAAGATAGTGAATGGCCAAGAGAAGGAAGGTTGCGAATGCTGAAAAGTTAAGC
>JANYDR010000414.1 GCA_025363495.1 Cyclobacteriaceae bacterium
AATATTTTCTTCATGCATGCACCGCTTTTTCACCCTGCGATGAAAAATGTTGCCCCGATAAGGAAAGAATTGGATGTCAAAACGTTTTTTAATATGCTGGGTCCGATGGTGAATCCTGCATTTCCAACGAAGCAATTGGTCGGAGTTTTTAGTCTTGAATTGGCAAGACAGTACGGCTACCTATACCAAAACACTAATAAAGAATTTGTAATTCTTCACGATATGGGGGGGTATGATGAGATTTCATTGACAGGCGCCGTGAAGGTTTTTAGCAATGTAGGTGAGAAGATTTATGAACCAGAGGATCTCGGACTGGAAGAGATAAAAGCGGATGAAATAAGAGGCGGGGCTACTGTTGAGGACTCTGCAAAGATCTTTTTAAAAATTCTTGAAGGGCAGGGCACCAAAGCTCAAAATAATGTAGTTATAGCCAATGCGGGTATGGCCTTGTTCAGCGCAGATCATAAGGCCGGGATTAAGACTGCTTTTTCCAGAGCTAAAGAGTCACTTGAATCAGGAATGGCGCTTCGGGCATTTAAACAATTGGTTAGAAAATGAATATTCTCGATCAGATTGTTGAGCATAAGCATAAGGAAGTTGCTGCGCGCAAGATCCTGCATCCGATTAACTTACTGGAGCAAAGCGTCTATTTTCCAATGCCGGTGATTTCCATTAAACAACATCTGCTTAGTGGGGATAAATCCGGAATCATTGCTGAGATCAAACGCAAGTCGCCTTCAAAGGGGGTGATTAATTCAAATGTTTCCATTGAAAGAACTTCCATAGGTTATGTGGGAGCCGGGGCTTCAGCACTTTCTGTATTGACGGATCATCATTTTTTCGGAGGTAGTAATGAGGACCTGATGACGGCCAGAAAATTTAATGCC
Source organism: Cyclobacteriaceae bacterium (assembly GCA_025363495.1). Classification (GTDB taxonomy): domain Bacteria; phylum Bacteroidota; class Bacteroidia; order Cytophagales; family Cyclobacteriaceae; genus ELB16-189. The sequence goes on from JANYDR010000414.1 coordinate 888, forward strand.
TGCCCGATACTGCGCAAGGATTTTATATTGGAGGAATATCAGATTATAGAAGCCAAATCAATTGGTGCAGACGTTATCTTATTGATTGCGGCAGTCCTTGAACCGAAAAAATTAAGAGAGCTGTGCGGGTTTGCCCACTCACTTGGACTTGAAGTTCTGATGGAGGTTCATAATGAAGAAGAACTAAGAAACAACACCGGTACTGATGTTGATTTGATAGGAGTCAATAACAGAAATCTTAAAACTTTTCAATTGAGCATTGAGACAAGCAAGGAATTGTCACAGTTAATCCCTGATTCTGCCGTGAAGATTTCCGAAAGCGGGATTGAATCGCCGGAGGTTATCATGGAGTTAAAGAAACATGGGTTCAAAGGTTTTTTGATGGGACAAACATTTATGCAACACGGTCGTCCGGAAGATGCCGCTATGAAGTTTATTAATAAATTGAATCAGCTCTCTGATCACGCATAGAAATGAAGAGACGTACTACCATAAAGCTCAAAATCTGTGGCATGCGCACGAGTGAAAATATTCTCGACGTTGCTAAGTTGGAACCAGATTATATGGGTTTTATTTTTTTTAAAGGTTCTAAGAGATTTGTGGGGGTAGATTTTGAGATTCCGAATGAATTCCCCTCAACCATAAAGCGTGTTGGTGTTTTTGTTGATGAATCAAGTGCTGAGATTCTCAGGCTGGTAGGAAAGCATCGACTTGATTTTGTTCAATTACATGGAAACGAAACAACTGAGCAATGTATTTGGCTCCGTAATAGCGGATTAAGGATCATTAAAGTTTTTTCAATTTCGGACAATTTTGATTTTCAATGTCTTAATCCCTATAAAAAAATTGTGGATTATTTTTTGTTTGACACGAAGGGAAATTATTATGGTGGAAATGGTGTTGCATTTAATTGGGGCCTGCTAAGAAAGTATGATCAGGAGATTCCTTTCTTTTTAAGCGGTGGAATTGCCCCACAGAATGTGACTGGAATCAATGTTATGGAAGGAATGAACTTACATTCGCTGGATGTGAATAGTGGGGTGGAGAGACACGTGGGAATAAAGGATCTGAACTTGATTGAAATGGTGAGTGATGGAATGTCCTCACTCAAAGCGCCGGTGGTTAAAACAGTGAAACAAAATTGATATGAATTATTCAGTAAATGATCGGGGATATTATGGTCAGTTTGGAGGTGCTTTCATTCCGGAGATGCTGTATCCTAATGTTGAAGAGCTTCGTGAGAATTACCTGAATATT
>JANYDR010000429.1 GCA_025363495.1 Cyclobacteriaceae bacterium
TGAATGTCTGTTATGAATTCTAGTAGGAAAGCCGTATGCGGGAAAACTGCAGGTACGGATTGAAGAGGGGGAAAAGGAAACAAGGTCAGCAAATGTGGCGTAAGCTCTTTACCGCTTGTTCCTTTTCTCTACTCTACTGGCAAAGGGTTTTCCTTTCGCTTGATAAGTTAGAAATATAATTTTACCAAAACAGGTTCCTGGAATCACTGCCAAGGCAAACATGACAAAGTAGGACTAGTTAACGTACAGGATGTACATGAAACTACGATGAGTGAGTATTGATAGTTTGTAAAAGTGAGTTCATCATTTTTTCAAGGTCCTTTTTAGTTTGACTGTCTGTTGGAACACCCTGATCGCTGAACTTACTCCTTGCACCTTTGATTAGAATCGCTGCATGTTCACCAATTTTTGAGCCTACCGTGTTCATTATTAAGATGAGTGATTCATATGCTTTTTCACCCATACCAGAAGCAACGATCAACGCCGTAGGCTTATTCAGGAAAACGGTAGTAGATACCGTCCATTCAATAGCATTTTTCAGCGAACCCGGTAAGCTGAATACATACTCCGGTGTGCAGATAATCACGCCATCGGCTTTTTGGATCATTTGACGAAAGTCTTTAACGCTTTGTGCGAGGCCGGCATCTTCAATGTCCGGATTAAAATGTGGAAGTTCAGCAAGGCCTGTATAAAGTTGCAGATCAAGTTGCTCTTTATAACTAATAGCGAGGCCTTTCAAAATGGCTTCATTAGTTGAATTCTTTCGTGTGCTACCACAGATAGCCAGTACCTTTTTTTTGCTGCCACTCATTGGAAATTAAATTACCACTCCAAATTTAATACAGCCCGGAGATCTTCTTCTAAAAGAGGCTTGGTAAGATAATTATGAATGCCTAATTCTTCAGCACGTTTCATGTCGCGCTCATCATTGGACGAAGAAACAATGATTATCTTTGTTTTATCCTTATTGGGGACATTCAACCGTTGAAAGGCTTCTATAAAGCTAAATCCGTCCATGATGGGCATGTTTAAATCAAGAAGGATGATTTCAGGCATAATTTTAGCGCCCCTGTAATAATCATTGATCAGATCAATTGCTTCTTTTCCATTAAGGGCAGTGTGAATTTCATTGGCCACACCCATTTGTTGAAGCGTCTTTTGATTAAGCAGGTTAAAGATCTTGTCATCATCTACCAACAACACATTTTTCTTTATCATTTTTTAGCGTTGGGAATTGTAAGTGTCACTGAAGTGCCTTTATTTTTTTCAGAATTTAATTGAATACTTCCACCCATCATATCGATGGTTTCTTTTACTATGTATAAGCCCAGACCTGAGCCATCGCTGCGCTCGGTGGCCCGATAAAACATGTCGAAAATGTGATCCTGATACTTTTTTGAAATTCCAATGCCGTTATCTTCTATCACTATTTTGACATCAGTTTCATTTTTAAACACCTCTACATTAACAAATGGTTTTTCTTTTGAGGAGTCGTAGTACTTTATGGAGTTAGAAATAAGATTCTGTAACAAAAATCCAATTCTCATTTTTCCGCAAAAGAATGAGGGCCCTTCATGCACTACGATAGACTGACTGATGGTGGTTGCGCCGTTGATGTATTTCATGTAGTCAAACGTTCCTTTCAATAAATCTTCGAAATTTATTTCATCCGGCTCCTCTTCAAGTCGTGCATTTTTAGAATAATCGATAATCTGTCGCAAGGTTATATCCAATTGAGTGATGCTCTTTTCCATCATTTCAAAATACATTGGGAGTTCTTCAGTCGTTTTATTCGTCAATTCCTGTTTTGAGAGACGTACTAATCCAAGCACAGAAAGAAGAGGTGCCCGAAGGTTGTGCGACGTGCTGTAAACAAACCGGTCCAGTTCCTGATTTAATTTCTTAAGTTCTTCGTTTTGAGTTTGAAGCGCGTCGTTGGCAATAGCCTGATCACGCTCCGCTTTCTTTTTGCTGAGTGCACTTGTAATTGCAGAGGGAAGCCGTGCAAGGTTTGATTTTAAAATATAATCATCAACCCCCTGATGCAGACAGGTTACGGCAAACTCTTCTGACACAGCACCAGTTACAAGAATGAATGGCGCTATTAAAGACTTTTCTTTAAAAATTTTCAGTGCCTCGCTTGAGTTGAACTGTGGTAGTGAATGATCAGACAATACAACATCCGGATGAAAGGAATCCATCGCTTCAATAAACTCTTCACGTGAGTCAACTCTCCTGGCTGTAAAATGAAGTGTTTTTTGCAGAACTCTCTTAATCAAAATGGAATCTTCTTCCACATCCTCCAGCATCAATATTCTTAATTCCGTCTCCATATCGAGTAATTTATTTTTTAACCGGAGGTTGATTCAACACTAGCCAGAATAGC
>JANYDR010000502.1 GCA_025363495.1 Cyclobacteriaceae bacterium
CTGAACGAATGAGTTAAGATTGGACACTGCATTGCGTACATCGTTGAATGCAACCTTTATTTTCTCCTTAAAGACATAGGTTGCAAGGAACATAAATGGAATGCATGAAAGACTTACCAGAGACAATCGCCAGTCTGTCCAGAACATAAATGCGAGAATGAATACAATCTGAAGAAGGTCGCCCATCATCGCCGCGAGACCTTCACTGAAAACATCAGCCAGGGTCTCTACATCCGAGATAGTACGCGTTACTAACCGGCCAATGGGAGTCTTATCAAAGAACTTTAAACGAAGACTAACAATGTATTCGTAAAGTCTAATTCGAATGTCCCTTATCACATACTGACCAATGCGACCAGAAATATAGGTGTGGATGTACTGGAGGATACTTTGAAAGATCAGCAGCGCAATTAAGAGGATGGTGAAATACAACATCATCTGATAATTACCTTTAGCAACGTAATCGTCCAGAATGAGTTGAGTTAAGTAAACGCGGTAAGGAGATAAAAATCCCAAAAGGAATGTAAGAACGATTACAAAATAGAATCTACCATTATATGGTTTGATGAATTCAAAAATGCGCTTCAGTACTGTGAAGTCGATGATATTTCCACTACTGACTTTTTCTTTTTCCATCCTCACCGTGCCCTCTCTTTTGGAGAGGGAAATTTATTTTATAAAAATTGACTTTGGATACTTTACACTCATTAAAAATAGCCCTTCCGGAGGGGCATTCATCCCGGCCTTCTTACGGTCTTTGCTTTTTAATATGCTCTTAAAATCCTCCAGTGAGATCTTTCCCGTGCCGGTGTCGAGCAATGTACCCACAATTGCACGCACCATTCCGCGCAGGAAGCGATTCGCCGTGATGGTAAAAACCAATAAGTCTCCCTTTTGATTCCATTCAGCCAGCGTTACATCACAAATAAAGTGATTAACATCAGTTTTAACCTTGCTGAAGCATTCAAAGTCATGTTTCCCCACTAGTAACGAGGCCGCTAGTTGCAGGGCTGGCAGATCAATTGATTTAAAATAATAGAAAGCGAGTCCTTCCCGTAAAGGGTCTTTTACGCGGGTAATGTGGTATTCGTAGCTTCTCTCAAAGGCATCATAACGTGCACTTGCTTCAGGTTTTACTTTTTTGATTGAGCGAATGGCAATGTCTTTGGGGAGAAATGAATTGAGTCTGATGATTAAATTATCAACATCAAATTCTTTATTGATGTCGGCATGAAAGAATTGCTGTTTACAGTGAACACCTGTGTCGGTCCTTCCGCTACCAACGATCGAAATTTTTTCACGAAAGAGTTGGGTAAGTGCTTCTTCTACTTTTTGTTGAATACCGAGAGCGTTGGACTGCGATTGCCAGCCGTGGTAGTTTGATCCATTATAGGAGATTTCGAAGAAGTAACGCATTCAATGCAAGTTTGATTTAATGCATTTCCCGCGGATGTTCGCAGATCGAACGCGCGCAGATTTTCGCGGAACTCTAAGAATTCCGCGAAGATCAGCGTGGGCTAAATCTGCGAAGATCTGCAGGAAATGTATTTGAATTTTCAACCTCGAAGATTTTCATAAATCACCGCGGCTCCCTGTCCAACACCAATACACATCGTAGCCAATCCATATTTCACTTTACGTTTCGCCATTTCATGAATTAAGGTCGCGCTAATCCGCACACCACTACATCCCAATGGATGACCAATTGCAATGGCACCACCATTTACATTAACAATCTCAGGATTCAATCCAAGATCATGAATACACACAAGTGATTGTGATGCAAATGCTTCATTCAATTCAATTAATCCAAGATCAGAAACTTTAAGACCTGCACGCTTCAATGCTTTTTCAGTTGCAGGTACCGGACCAACTCCCATATAGGCAGGATCAACACCGGCAACAGCCATTGAAACAATTCTTGCCAACGGTTTTAGATTTAATTTTTTCACAACTTCCTCACTTGCTATGAAAGATGCTGCCGCCCCATCATTAATACCAGACGAATTACCAGCCGTGACGCTTCCATTTTCTTTGAATGCTGGCTTAAGCGATGCAAGTTTTTCCATTGAAGTTTCGCGAGGATACTCATCCGTGTTAAACGAAATTATCTCTTTGCCTTTTTTGTATGGTATAGCAACGCGTTCTTCCTTGAACTTTCCGTCAGCCTCCGCTTTGAAGTATTTTTGCTGAGATGACAATCCGAATTGATCTTGTTCAGCGCGACCGATCTTCCATTTTTCCGCTACATTCTCCGCTGTTTCACCCATGCTGAATGGATAGTACAGTTTTGAAAGAGCGGGGTTTGTAAACCGCCATCCCAACGTTGTGTCAAAAATTTCCGCCTTACGTGAAAAAGGCTCCTCTGATTTGGCCATTACAAAAGGAGCACGGCTCATATTTTCTACCCCTCCCGCAATAAAGATTTCTCCGGCTCCTGTCATGATTCCCCGAGCTGCATCCATAATTGCCTGGAGACCGGACGCGCAGAGGCGATTGACAGTTACTCCGGCAACTGAAGTGGGTAATCCGGCAAGAAGCAACGCCATTCGGGCAACATTTCTGTTGTCTTCACCGGATTGATTCGCCGCACCGAAGATTACATCCTCAATTTGATTGAGTTCAATAGCCGGATTTCGCTTCACTAATTCACTAATGACATGCGCTGCCAGATCATCGGGGCGAATAGACGAGAGTGATCCTCCATACTTGCCAACGGGAGTTCGGACAATATCAATAATATAGGCCGTCTTCATAAATGTGATCAACGAATAATGATACGGGCAAAGGCAAAAATCCCTACTTTTGGCCTCGTAAAAACGACTCAAGTTAGTTCAACCTACTTATGTGGCAAAGAAAGCAAACAATATTCCTGGGAGTGACCGTCCTTTGTCTTGTGTTGTCGATTTTTTTTCCGGTTTGGATCGCGGTAGATGGAGGTGAAGAAAAAATGCTGTTTCCGCTTCACTATACAATTAAAAACGGTGATGTGCGAAATACTCTTTATTTTCCGTACGCCCTGTGCGCTGTATTAACCGTTGCGGCTGCTACCATTGCGGTTATTGAAATAGGCAAATTTGAGAACAGACTTCTCCAACTGAAGTTGGCAGCTCTCAATTCTTTATTAATGGCTGCAGCGATCGGATCCTCTGTGTATTTTGCGACCCGTCTTATTAAAGCAAATCAATTGGCTGGTGCATACGGATTGGGTCTTTGGTTGCCGGCAGTGGCTATGATTAGCAATATGTTTGCCAATCGATTTATTCGCAAAGACGAAAAACTTGTCCGCGATTCTGATCGCATCCGATAATATTCAATCATTTATAAAAAACAATCAATGTCACAAACCAAATTAGGAGAGAACACAGTTAACACATCCGGAAACCTTCCAGCCACCGGCAGCATTGCTCCGGATTTTAAACTCACGGGAGTTGATTTGAAAGATGTTAGTTTAAAAAATTATTCCGGCAAGACGGTTGTTCTGAATATTTTCCCAAGTATCGATACGAATGTATGTGCTGCTTCTGTGCGCGAATTCAATAAACTTGCAACATCGCTTGACAACACCGTTGTATTAAGTATTTCCAAAGATCTGCCATTTGCCATGAAACGTTTCTGCTCGGCAGAGGGTATTAAAAATGTTGTGATGCTCTCTGAATTCAAGAACAAAGATTTTTCTAATGCTTACGGCGTTGAAATGATCGATGGTGGATTAAACGGACTTCATGCAAGAGCGATTGTAGTAGTGGGAACAGATGGAAAAGTTAAATATACTGAAATGGTCCCGAGTATTGGACAAGAGCCGGATTATGAGGCGGCGTTGAAGGCGTTATAAGCCTGCGGCGTCAGGCATTTACCGCAAAGTCGCGAAGACGCAAAGGCCCGCGGAGTTGCTAATATGTTTGCAGCAGGCCTGTTACCCTTCTATCCTTTTTTGCTGTGGCTATAGCTTAGTTTTGAAAACTAAGGGTTATAAATTACCCTGTCTTTTGCCGACTTCTCAACCCTTTCTCTGCTGAAGTAGACAGGGAAGTGAGTATCATTCGCCCATAGTTCGAATAGATTTTTATAAAATTCACTTTTGGGATCGCCGCTTTGTCCGGGGGTATTGGTAAACATTGTTTTATCCCAATCGGAAACATCCGCCACCATTCGGAAAGATGCGCCGTGAGCCTGATTGTCAGAATTACTTGTTACGCCAGGCGTTGAAGCCGAGCCGCCACGGGGAAGAGGGCCAGCGTCTAATACCTTTCGCGTACTGTCATTTACAGCGTTGCTCATCATATGTTTGATCAGTGTATGATGGTAAGCAGGTTGTCCGTATTGCCATTTGGTTTTATCGTGACCAAGTTTGGTCTCCAGACTTTTGATTGCTAGTTCCAATGTTGCAACTAAAAATTTATCACGTTCTTCTTTTGCATTCTTTCCAAAAACAGGACTTGCTGAAGTTGTCCAGCCAATTACCTTGCTTAATGGGATGGATCGGATATATTTTTTTACATTATCCGGAACGACTCTCCTGAGCATTTCTGACGAGATCTTTTTCTCCCAGGCCATGTAAATTCCGGCAGCGACTGAATTTTTATCCATGATAAAATCCCACTGCAACAACATCTTGCGAGCGTCTTCAACTCCTGGATCTTTCGAAGAAACATTTTTTAGCAGAGGAACCAAAGATCTTGCCGGTAGGGACGCGTAGTCGAATTGCAGTTTCATCATGTCTTCGAAGGAATGCTTCTTACCGGAACCAAGCGCTTCGTTGAGACGATTGGCCCTGAAAGGATCTGTCCAATTCCAGCCAACAGCGTCGCGATGATCATAGTTTGCAGGGATGAGATTTTCGTTGGCGGTAGCCTTGAACCCATTTGACGGATTAAAAATGTTCGGAAGAGATTTTATGGGCAAGTAGCTGTCCCATTCATAGCTCCCATCCCCGGGAACGGGAACAAGCCCGCTCCAGTTTTTGCGAATAGGTGCAACTCCTACAGCTTGCCATCCAATGTCACCTTTTTTGTCTGCCCAGATCATATTCTCACCTGGAATATTGCTGTAAGAGCAACCTTCACGAAATTCCTCCCATGTCGTTGCCTGGTCAATGCGGAGACTTGCCATGTAAGGCGCACCACCAGGTTCCATCCAGGCGCATCGCACAGCATAGCCAACATTATTTTTTGTGTTGATGAGTGTAACGGGACCATGTCGTGTGAATCGATGTTCAACAATAACGTCTTCTTCGCCTTTGACCTTAATGGTGTCATTGATAACACGCATCTCTTCCCATTTATTCTGATACTTATATTGATTGGAATTTTCCGGATTAAGGTCATAGACATATAAATCTTCTCCATCGATAGTAAATATGGTAAGACCCCATGCTCCGTAATCATTGTGTCCGATGGAGATTCCCGGAATAGTTGGTTCACCACCACCAAGGGCATTCCATCCTGGTGCATTCAGGTGAACCATGTAGCGAAGAGAAGGTGAAGCAATAGCGCGGTGAGGATCGTTAGCAAGTATGGGGAAACCACTTTGCGTGAGACGTCCGCTAACAATCCAATTATTGCTGCCAATGATTTGACGTTCGATTGCCGTGACACTTGAAAAATCATTTTCGTCGTTTGTCGTCAGCAACTTATACTCATCAATATTTTTATTTGCACCCGCTACCAAATCAGCAGGGGCAAAGCGAAGAGGTTTCCGGTAAGCATCATACAGTTCGATAACGCTATCAAGCAGAAGTTCTTTTTTGATTTTTGGATCGATGTTGATATCGGGATCGCCCGGTTCGAAAACTTCGGTTTCTTTTACTTTTGCAACGCCGGCCACGGCCACAGCTCTTGCCAACGATATCTCCTTGGGAAGATTTCCTAAAAGTCCCTGGTGTCTTGAGATCACTATCTCTGGTGTCCACTTCTTTGGTATGATTCCAAGCAGTGTGAATTCAAGGGGCAGAAGGGTCGGGTTCTTTTCTGTTTCCGCGATGTAGGCATTGATCCCATCCGTGAAGGCGTTGATGATTGCTTCTCCATTCGGATGATAATGATTGAATTCTTTTTTAAGGTCTCCCCTGAATTTGAAAAGTCGTGTACCGATATCGCGTTTGAGTTCACGGGGACCTAGAATTTCTGCTACCGTACCGGTTGCTTGTCGTCTCCAGATTTCAAATTGGAAGAGACGGTCTTTTGCGGCGGCATATCCTTGTGCGAAAAAAAGGTCGTGTTCGTTTTTAGCATAGATGTGATTAATGCCGTAATTATCCCGAATGATTTCTACGGGTTCTTGCAGGCCTGGGATCTTCGGATCGGAGGATTGGCAGGAACAGACAATGATAAAGAGTAAGACAGTCGGAGAGATTCGACGCATAAAATCTTGATTAGTGTGATAATATACTCCTAAAGCCTTAACGACGAAACACGAAATGTGATGGAAGGCTTTAATGCGGAAATTTTAATCACATAAACATAGGCTGGTAGTTTTCAGCAGCTATGTGATCTATGTCCATATGTTTCAAAAAACTACGAAGCCGCAATCTTCCCAATAGCTTCAATCAACCTATCAAGATCTCTTGTCGTTGTATAGACGTGAGGTGTAACTCTTACAGCACTCACGTTCTCCCAAATGATCGGAGTAGTATGTATCTGGTAATCACTGAAAAGTTTGGAGACTATATCTCCCGGTGCCAGTCCATCGATGCTGAACGTTCCCAGTGCGCAGGAGTATTCCGGTTTTAATGAGATATGAAGCTTGACTCTTGGATTTTTGGTAACGGCATTGCACCAATACAATTTCAAATAATGAAGTCGTTCCTGTTTACGCTTACCGCCAATGGCATTGTGAAAATCAATAGCCTGACCGATTGCCTGTTCCGGGGCAAAAGAACGCGTGCCCAGTGCTTCGAACTTGCGTATGTCTCCGCTTTGTGGTTTGTCATTTGGAAACAAAGGCCAGGTTTTTTCGATAAGATCTTTTTTAACGTACATCATCCCCGTACCAAAAGGAGCGCAAAGCCACTTGTGTAGACTTGTTCCAAAATAATCGCAATTGAAATCAGAAATTTTATAATCTACATGAGCGAATGAATGTGCTGCATCTACAATACTGATGATGCCACGCTTCCGTGCCTCAGCGCAAAGTTTTGCCGCTGGAACAATCTGACCGGTCCAGGTCATTAGGTGAGTGATATGCCAGATCTTTGTCTTCGGTGTGGTGGCATTTATGTAGGCTTTCAACACAATGTCATCATTGTCGAATGGTAAGTCAAGATTGATCCAATTGATCTTAACACCTTCACGCAGCTCGCGCTGTTTCCAGGCATGGATCATGTTTGGATAATCCTGTTTTGTCATCACGATTTCGTCACCGCGCTTCATGTCGATTCCCCAGGTGAAAGTACCGAGCGCTTCCGTTGTATTTCTATTAATAGCAATTTCTTCACCTGAAACACCCGCGAGGTCGGCCAGTTTTCTGCGAAGTGGCTCTCGACCTTTGTCCAGTATTTGCCACATATAATAAGTGGGGGCTTCGTTGCTCAAATGATAGTAACGGTCCACGGCATCCTGAACTACTTTAGGCTGAGGACTAACTCCACCATTATTCAGGTTTAAAATATTAGGAGTAACCGTAAATGCCTGCGCCATTCGCGCCCACAGATCTTCATCATCGGCTGCCATTTCAGGCGAAAGTTCATTCAACGAAAACAGCGCATCCGAAATGTCTGAAGCCAGCGCTTGTTGGGAAAGAGATGTAAGGGACACTGCCCCAGCCAGGCCGAGGGATTTGCGGAAAAAGGATCTGCGGGAGTTCATAATGAAGAATTAAGGAATTAAAAATGTCTCTACCATAATTAGTGATCCGGGCAATGAAGATAGGGAATTAGAGGGAAATAGTTACTGTTAAAGTTATGGGAAAGGGTTAACATCAACACCTGCAGGCATGAGCACATGCACTCATTATTCCATATCCTTCAACTCAATCTCCAGCGCCCTCGTGCTTATAAAAATTTCATTCAATGACAACGCGAGCGATATTAACAAGAATAACAAGCTCAGCGCAAAAATGGCGTAAGCTCCTCTTTCGTGTTCGAGGTAAATAAAAAGCATCGACAATACACAGAAGAAGAAGCTAAGAATACCGCTGGCCTGCATTTGCTTTATAAGAGTCAGCCTTCGATGGAGGTTTACAATCTGTGCTTTTACAAGGTGCTTGTCTTCTTGCAATAATTTGTATTCAGTGTGGAGTTTGCGAATCAAGGAAGCCAAGGCAAGAAAACGATTTGTGTAGGCAAGCATTAATAAGGTTATGGCGGGGAAGAGGAGAGCTGGGGTGTTGATTGAGATTTGCATATCGTTGATTTTATTGTACACGTGGTTTTATTGTCCTCGTCAGATTATTACAATCAGAATTCTGAAGTTTAGATGTTAGAAGCTGGAGGTTAGAAGTTCTGAGTCATCGATTGAGGTGTTGCTGCGGACTTCCAACCTCTAACCTCCAGTCTCCAACCTCCAAGATTAATTAACATTTTCCAGCTTCCTGATTGCCGGTGCTCTCCACGTAGTAATACCTACCACTAACAATGTCATCGCCCCTCCAATAATAACCGAAGGGACTACTTTAAAAAGTTTTGCAGTTACGCCGGATTCAAATGCCCCAATTTCATTTGAAGACCCAATGAAGATATTATTCACAGCAGATACCCGGCCCTTCATATTTTCTGGTGTCAAAGTTTGAAGTAACGTGCCTCTAACAATAACACTCACGCAATCAAATGCTCCGCTGATGGCCAACACTCCCATGGATAACCAAAAATTAGTGGAGACGGCAAATAAAATCATGCATACTCCAAAACCTCCAACAGCACACAATAGAATTTTTCCCATGCTTTTCTTTATGGGATTATGTGTCAGATAAACTGCTGTGAGTACAGCACCAATTCCAGGAGCTGATCTCAGAAACCCAAGACCAATTTTCCCCACACCAAGAATCTGGTCGGCAAAAATTGGGAGAAGCGCAACTGCTCCTCCAAAAAGAACGGCAAAGAGATCCAGCGAAATGGCATTAAGAATAATCTTATTCTGAAATACGAATTGAAGACCTGCTTTAATTTTTTCAATGATTCCCTGCTCTTCGCTAATGGCCGGTAACGGTCGGTTTGCTACAGTCATTGCCAGGATAACCCCCATTAACATGAGTGATGCATCAATGCTATAAGCAGCAGTGATTCCAAAGAAACCATATATCAAACCTCCTATTGGCGGACCTCCAATGGAAGCCATTTCCCATAAGGTACTATTCCAGGAAATTGCGTTTTGATATAATTCGCGAGGTACTAACTGTGGCATGAATGAAAAGACTGCTGGAGTAATAAATCCCCTGGCGATTCCACTGATAAAAATTACAATGTAAATAGGCAGCACTCCGTTTTGTAAAATAAAGCTTGCTATATCGGTAGTGAATGATAAGAGGGTGAGGGAACAAACAAATAATGTTGACATCGTAATGATGATAATTTGCTTTCGCTGAACGATATCAGCTAGGTGTCCTGCATACAATGATACAGCAATAGATGGTACAGCTTCCGCGAGCCCAATCAATCCTAACGATAATGGGTCTCTTGTAATTTCATACACTTGCCATCCAACAACAACTGCCTGTATCTGAATGGCCAGCGTCACACAAAATCTGGCACTAATAAATAATCTAAAGTCGCGTATCTGTAGTGCTGCGTACGGGTTACTCATTCACTAAAATCTTTTCAATTCCTTCTATCGCTTTCTTCCTTCGTTCTTCCCGGTGGCCTGAAATTTCAATGGTGGGAATTTTTGATCCGGCAGCTTCTTTTTTATAGATGTCCCAGAAGTATTCACGCTTCTGCGGATGTTCCCGCTGCGGATCTTCTTCCCAGGGAATATCGATGTTTGTCAGAAGCAACAAATCATAATGGCGGGAGTTCATTGCCTTAATGATTTCAGGATCACAAACACCAAACTTTTCCTCACTCCATACTTTCATCACGATCAGATTAGTATCACATATCAAAACACGGTTGGCATTTTGCATCCACTCGTCTTCTACCCGTAGTTGCCCATGGGCTATTTTGGTTAGGTCAGATTGATCGTATGCCCTGTTGAGTTTATCAAGATAAGCACGTGCATACTCGGGGACCCATTCAGTTTTGAAATAGGAAGCCAGGTATTTTGATAAATCAGTTTTACCAGTGCATTCAGGCCCAATAATGGCCACCTTTTTTAAGGAGGAAGAAGATGGATGAGTTGCCAGCATTTCTTTTTATTAGGGTGGCAAGTTACCAGAAATAGCGTCAATTTGACCTCATTCGCGGTTGTGTAATCACTCGCGATTTTAATAAGCCATCATGTCTCCTTATCTTTCAGGTTAAATTATTGGCGTGAAGAGGCGGAAAGCGTTAAAGCAAATTGGTTGGGGTCTTTCAGGAGGTATGCTTTTACCGTCCTTGCTGGACGCATGCGCCAGTAAAGATCCTGGGCCGGAGGTTCTGTTCAATGGAACCGTTGCTATCATTGGTGCTGGCGCAGCAGGTCTATATATTGCCGATATTCTTCATTCGAAAGGGATTAGTGTAACCGTCTTTGAGGCGCGCGATCAAATTGGCGGAAGAATTTGCTCTGTTCGCAATCAATCAATTGTCAAATATCCTGTCATCACACAATTAAGTTCTGATTTTCCTCTCGAGCTTGGAGCTCAAACCATTACAGGTTCAGACTCTATAATGGGAAAAATTTTCCAGGCATATAGCCTGACCTCAGTTGAGTTCTTATCAGC
>JANYDR010000518.1 GCA_025363495.1 Cyclobacteriaceae bacterium
AATATTTATTTTATCCTGTTTTCGGCAGGGATTTGTTTGTACATGCTGGAGTATGTTTCACGAATGACTCTAACTGCTGCTATCCTCTGCTACGGAGCAACACTATTATGGATAGCGATAAATTGGTTCTTCCTGAGGCCAAGGATTATTCAAAAGCAGCAAACAAAGATGGATGAATTGGTCAGAAAATTTGAAGAACTGAACATTCAACTTAAATCGAATGGTCTTTGAAGGGACGTTCCCGTGGGTCTGCCAGCACTCTATAATATTCAATGTAACTCATTGAAACAAACAGTGCATCGGCAATCCGCTCGCGTCCCGATTCGCTTAATAGAAATTCAGCTTCCTTCCGGTTATCGAAGAAAAGGTTCTCAACAAGGATGGCAGGACAAAATGTTTTTCTAAGCACATAGAAATTTTCTTCTTTGTAGGCATCACCATCGGAGTAATCTGTCCGGACTTTGAAATCCTCGAATTCGTTGTTATAAAAATCAGTGAATACCTGACCAATCTCATCACTCTTTGTTCCACCAACCTGGGTATAAATAGAAAATCCTGAGCCCTTGCCATGTGAACCTTCTGGCATCACATCGCTGTGTAAAGAGATGTAGATGCAACGCTTGTTCATCACGTGAAGCTTATTCGCCTTTGCGACACGTTCCACCAGCGGTGTGTCGAGTACAGGATCATGGATAAGTGCGTATTCAAATTCTGCCATTTCCAGATCGGCAATAAGTTTGTTGACAATTGCCCGGTTGTTAACGCCTTCGTGGAACACAAGACCATCGTCAAAGGTGTGCATCCTTGCAGGTGCAGTAGTATACTTGCCATCTCCCGTGATGCCACCGTCGCCGGCGTCGATTAACCATAAGTAGTTGCTCATTGGGGATTAGGGTTCTAAGTTCTGGGTTCTGAGTTCTAGGTTCGGGGTTTGTTTGCTGGAAAGACTTTACGTGGGCAAATGCATTTACAAATCAACACGTTCATTTTCACACAAACAACACCAAAACACATCCCGACCACGGCCAGATGTCGCAAGGTATTTGGACTCGGAACAAGTGGCTCTTAATGACATGGCGGATTGGGGATTCGAAAATCTTCGATAAATAGACAACTACCCTTTACCAATTACTTTTCGGTCTTAAAATTGAAAATAATACGTGCGCCGTTAGTATTTCTTCGCGCATCTTACCATTTAACTGACGTGTAAGAAGCGCTATCAACTGACTTTCAAAACCGGTGCTGTACGTGACCCCCGATTTGCCTGAGCCATTGTCGGCAACTTTAAGATGCAGGACGCCATCGGGTTGTTGCTCAAGCGTAATACTTACATCCTTGTCCATTGGGGAAAGGATACTTCAACGTGTTGGTGAGAAGTTCATTCACAATCAGTCCGAGTGGATTTCAAGTAAAGTGATTGTAAAACCACGTGCTAAGACAAAATGATTAAAGAAAACTTCTCCACGGATTTCACACCTGCCTGCCGGGATTTTCACGGAAAGAATTACGCGGAAAATAATTTTCAACCAACAGTCTAGATTTCAAAAAAGTGAACTATTTTTAATATCAAACGTAGTAATTGATGCAAGGTCGATACGCGATTTCTCAACTTGAGATGTCATCAATCCTAAAACTGATGCATAGGTTGAGATAAAAACACCGAATTTGGTCGCTGGAATCAATTTTTGGTCGATAAATCTTCGAAATTCCAGGCAAGAAGGCCGAAAAGACCCCGTTTGAACGCTCAATCCACGTCAAATCCGCGTACGAATCTTATACAGATCTTATACAGATCCCGAATAGATGCTATGGGAATCCCAAAGCGTGTGTTATCTTAGAAGAGTAATTATTATTCGTCTTTACTTCTAACGCAATGTCTTAATGGCCATCAACAGGAAGAATCCACTCACGAAAGGCGTTTCCGGAATGGTCGGTAAGACCTTTTATTTCAGGGAAGTTTTCGGTGAGCAACAGCTGGTAAACCGCCCGAAAAAAAAGACATCATACTCTGAAAGTCAATTGTCTAATCAGGTGCGAATGCAGCTTGCTTCGGGATATGCCCGGAAGCAGATGGAAAATCCTGAAATTGAAAAAGAATATGCAAAGGTCGTAGATGCAAGCAGACGGAGCGCCTATCATGTAGCGCTGGTTGACTGGCTCACCCCTCCCACTGTTCAC
>JANYDR010000524.1 GCA_025363495.1 Cyclobacteriaceae bacterium
TTTATTCTCCATTCTTTTAAAGCCACCTGACTTTTGCTGAATAAATAAAGACGGAAATTTCCATTTTCCATTTCCTAAATAGAGGTCATCCAGTCCATCTCCGTTTACATCCCCTACTGCCGCTGCCGGACCTTCGGCAGAAACCATGTGAGGAATAAGATTCTCCCTGTTGAATTCCACAAACTTATTTTCCTGATGTTTATACGGAATTGAAAGTTCACGCGTGCTGTTTTTAAACAATGGTTTCACCTCGTGAAATCTTGAATAATTGAATACACCAGATGCATTACTCCGATCCAATTCAATCTTCTGATTACGGCCGACAGACTTAATCACCTGGAATGCCTGATCAGGCCATACCACAAGTACCGAATCGATTGATTCACTTTTTCCAATGCCAAAAGTAAGTCGGGTATCAACCGCACTTTGAAATCCCCGAGTCGGCATACACTCTTGTACCTGTACCTGGTTGGCTTTGTAAAGAAATACTTTCGCCCCTATTCCTTGTGTATTCCCCTGTTTGCCCTTCAGCGAAAACTGTAGAAAACCATTAGCATTTGGATTGGATTCTCCAGGTTTTAGAAGGAGGTTCTCATAGAGAAAAGCTTCATCCGCAGCATTATTAATAACAAGATCCAAATCACCATCATTATCAAAGTCTGCGTAAGCTGTACCATGCGAATATGAGGGTTGTTCAAGTCCCCAGTCCAATGCCTTATTCGTAAAAGTAGAATCATGGTTATTTATAAACAGGGCATTGGGTATTTTAAGCTGAGGCATCTTCTTAAAATAGTTCATTTCTTGCTCGTGCATGTCCTGCTGAATTTTCATCTGGATGGAATCCTCGGTTATGAAATTAATATAATCAAGATCATTAGACCTGCGTTCAATGCCATTTGAAATGAATATATCTTTAAATCCATCAAGGTCCATATCAGCAAAGAGTGCTGACCAGCTCCAGTCGGTTGCATAAACGCCAGCCATCATTCCGATTTCACTGAAGGTGCCATCATGCTGGTTAAGCTGGAAGGTATTACGGGCAAACTGATAATTATAGCCATAATTTAATTTGAAGGCATAGAGGTCATAGGAATCCTCTGCCGCCGAAGCTTTTAATATTAATGGATCAGAGGGCAGCATGTCCATAGATATCAAATCTGGAAACGCATCATTATTAAAGTCAGCGAAATCACATCCCATTGAAAAATGACTGGTGTGCTGCATCGACTCTTGCAAAACCTCTTTGAAGGTTCCGTTATGCTGATTGATATATAAATAATCATTTTCATGAAAGTCATTACCTATATAAAGATCTGAATATCCATCCAGGTTGACATCGCTAACCACCACTCCAAGTCCATACCCAATAACGCTGCTATATATGCCTGACTCCTTTGTCACATCTGTGAAACGATTACCATCATTTCTCATAAGCTTATCACCAGCCAACGGATGAGTCTGATACCGGAGGTTGGAATTACCAAATGTTCCATTCTGGTGAAGCGAGTGATTAAGCATGTACATATCAAGATCACCGTCCCGGTCATAATCAAAAAAAGCAGCTTGTGTTGAAAAGCCAACAAGATCCAGGCCGTATGCCACTGCTTTGTCACTAAATTTTGGAATTCCGTTCTCATCATTTCCTTCATTTATCAGAAGGAGATTTCTTCCCTGGTAGATAAGGTAATTACCAACGTAGCTTACATAAATATCAAGCCTGCCATCGCTGTTAACATCGGCCATCGTTACACCAGTAGCCCAGCCAGTAAACCCAGCTCCGTTTGACGCCTCCGTAATATCCTGAAACTTGAAGTTGCCTTTGTTGAGATAAACCTTATTCTGGTTCTGATTAGAAGTAAAATAAATATCCACCAATCCATCGCCATTCAGGTCACCTGTAGCAACTCCACCTCCATTATAGAAATACATGTAGTTGAATATATTGAACTCAACAGATGGCTTCAGATCATTGCGAAATGTAACTCCAGACTCACTTGAAGGAATTAATCTGAATTTCATTTCCTTGACTTTGTCCGATTGACATGACATCATGCCAACCAATAACATCAATACTAATAAATTGGTAAACCTCATGGTTGTTTGCTTATTCCGTACAATTTCAAACTCTGATTATTCCTGGCAAAAAGTATTCTTTTTCCAGCGCGTGAGCGGATTGTAAGTATCTTTTTAACTTCACCGTCAATCCTCAATCCAGAAGAGGCATAATTCAATGCTTTAAAGCTACCCTTTCCATCACCTGTTAGCACTAAGCCCTGAAGATCATCATAGCGACCAATTTCTGGCTTTACGTCAAAGAAATTTCCCCCCACGATAAGATCAACATTTCCATCTGCATTTACATCTACACTTTCAATTGCGTATATGGGAGAAACCTGAGCTTCTACCGGTAAAGCTTTTAATTCAAAATTAAAATCACCCTGATTAAGTAATACACTTGAAGTTGCGTAATTAAAATTCAACACTCTTGCTTTCTTCAATTGCTCAGACGTAAAGACCTGATTAATATCCTTTCCCGCATAGTCTTTATAATAAAGAAATTTCTTTTTGAGGGATGGAATTTGCTTTAGCATATCCTGACGCAACGCATATGGATAGTCCTGTCCGTCCTTTCGATAGGTGTAAATAGGATCAAGCGAACCATTCGCATCAAAATCTGAAACATACAATGAAACCGGATTTAATTTGGTCGGCCTGAAGCGTGAATTCCACCCCAGGTTCCCCAGAGCCACGTCCGGACGACCATCCTTATTAAAATCCTGAACTGTGATGGTATTCCACCAGCCTTCGGTTTTTTCAAGAGACTTTCCCTTCAAATCAACTCTTGTTAGTTTTTTTCCATCATTCTTGAAAATCGAAACTGGCATCCACTCCCCTACAACTATCAAATCATCCCAACCGTCCTGGTCAAAATCAACCCACTCAGCATCGCTAACCATACCGAGATTTGATAACGAAGAACTCCACGTAGTTGATGCATCGGTGAAATTTCCCTTACCGTCATTTAAAAAAATATACTGAGCTGGAAGATCTCCATAGTAACCCGGCACCACACGAATGCCTGAAAATAGGTCTATGTCTCCATCGTGATCAATGTCAGAAGCAGCAACACAACTTCCAGTTTGAAATACATTAGGTAGCCCTGACGACTTAACAAATTTTATTGAATTCCCTGAACTTTGATTTATATAAAGCCTGTTTTTTAATTCAGCAGCCTGGTTGGTAAACTCTGTACCACCACTTACTACATAAAGATCAAGATCATGGTCATTATCGGCATCAAAAAATAAAGCATCTACATCCTCAGAGAGTGAATCTGTTAGAAAGGCTGGAATCTCAATTCTTTTAAAAGAACCGTTGTTGTCTTGCAAGAGCAAAGCTCCGGCTTGCCCTTTCGCTCCGCCCACATATACGTCATCAAAGCCGTCACCATTAACATCACCTTTTGCTGCGCCTGGTCCCTGTGCAGAAAGCATGTGAAACAGAAGTCTCTCCCGGTTAAACTCATTGTACTCATTCTCTTTATGCGTGAACGGAGGATCAGGCAATGGAACAAGAAGAGGCTTAGCTTCATTTTTCTTTGCAATTAATGTCGATTTAACAGAGTTCTTATAATCAAAGACTAAACGTTGATTTGATTTGACGTTCTTAAGCAACTCTATTTGACCTCCCGGCCATATAACTTCAATGCTATCGATAATGGCAGCATCTCCGGTACCTGCGACCATTTTATAATCCATCGAGGATTGAAATCCTCTCATAGGCATATTCTCGTAATAAAAAATCTTATCCCCCTGATGCAATTTTACCTTCGCTCCTAGTCCGAAAACATTTTTGTCTGTTCCCTTGAATGAAAACGTCAATGAATTGTTTTTCAATTGAGCAGAAGTTTCGTTTCGATAAACGAAGACCGGCATATTCAGATTATTAACAATTAGATCCAGATCTCCGTCGTTATCAAGGTCTCCATAGGCCGCTCCATTTGAAAAGCTCGGTTCATCAAGACCCCAATCAGCAGACATGTTTTTGAAATGCCAGGAAGTATCTCTCTTAAAAAGGTAGTTTCTCAGCTTTGTCGAGGTCATCCCATCCAC
>JANYDR010000549.1 GCA_025363495.1 Cyclobacteriaceae bacterium
GTCGGTATCCAGTGTGATCACATATTTTACGGCAGAATACGATTTCTTACTACCAATAACTTTTGAGAAGCGTTCTTTATCCTCACCGCGAAGAAGTCGGTTTAATTCACCGAGTTTTCCACGCTTGCGTTCATAACCCATCCATTTTTTTTCACCGGCATTCCATCTTCGTGACCTGTGGAAAAGAAAGAAGAAATCGTCCGATTCTGTACCATATTTTTTATTGAGCTCATTTATTTTCTCACTCACGGTTAATACCAATGTCGCGTCTTCGGGCATTACTGCCTGATCAGCGTCTTTGAAATCTGTAAGCAGGCCAAATACGAGGTTCTTGTCACGATTGCCTAAAAATCTTACCTCCAGTTCTTCGACTAATTTTTCAATTCCTTTTACACTGGTGATAAGCGTTGGAATAACCACGAGTGTCCGCGAGTCATCCGGTATCCCTTTGGAAAAATCCATTTTTGGAAGAGGCTTCGGACTTGTTCGCAGTGTGGTGATCCAGTTAACAATCGCTATCCCCACACTACTTGCTCCCAACAAACAAAGCATGGATATGAGATTGAATAGCCACGCTTCAGGATTTTCGCAGTAAGCTTTATATACCAGACCTGCAGTGATGGTTGCTGTTAACAGAATGCAACCAAATACATAAAACGTGTGTGTCTTGAACTTCATTCAGTTGTAAGAATGGAGATGTTGTACAAAAGATGGAAGACTCTAATAAGATTTCGAAAAAATGTGTGGAGGTCGATCGAACTGACTGGCCAGCATTGAAATGGTAAAAAGAGAATTGATCTTCCGCTGGCGATTGTCAGAGATAGCCAGCAAATCACCTTATGCTGCAACGGTGGAAACCTCGTTGTGGTGAACGATAAGGAAAAACGGAGACTTGATTTCCGAAGATGTTTGTTGATGAGCCGAATAGATTGAATCAGCGATTGAAGCCTCGTAATGTAAAAGAGACGATGTTAAAAACAGGTAGTTACGTTTGTATCTGTGAGCAAGTGCAATGGGTGTTCTGATTACTGATTGCATAACATCCGGGGTAAAGCTGGCGGGACATCAACATGGGCTTTTGTATGGAACAAGAGAAATCGCTATCGCAGCAATGAGTTATTCAACCATTGCAGGTATAAGGATGATGCCAGATAGCATTTATCTTGGGACAAATTTCACCGAATGAATAGAATACTAATTGTTGTAACTCTGATTTTAATTTCTGGATTTGACGGTAAAGAACCCAGAAAATTTAATTATCGAATATTACAAAACGGTAAGCCAACAATTATTGTAGATGTGGCAATGGGAGAGACTCTTCAAAGTTGGCACTCCCTTCAAACAAAACTAAGCAAGCTGACAACTGTTGTGACTTATGACCGATTGGGACTCGGGAAGTCTGACACCACAAGCGCACCAAGAACGATTGACAATTTAAGTATTGAGTTGAATGAGTTCCTGACAGGCAATAGAATTCCGGGACCTTATTTATTGATCGGACATTCGTTAGGGACTTCTATCCTACGAAAATATCAAAATGATCATCCTGAAAACGTTTTGGGCATGATTTTGATTGATCCGGTTCACGAAGACCAATTTGACAGACTCATGGCAATTAAATCTAAAGAGGATCAAGAAAAAACAATAAGGTGGAGGGAGAAATTTGAAATGACACTTAAGAAAGGAGAGAGAAATGAAGCAATTATGTACCATCAACAAATGGCGGCAATGAGAGATGTTAAATATCCAACAGATATACCAATAACAATAATTGGTTCGTTTCAAGTCGGACCTGGAGCAACCACAGAGGATCGACAAATCAAGAAAGAGCTTTTTAACCAATGGTTAACTCAAGCCCCACAAGTAAAGTTAATAGCAACGACTAAGAGTGGACATTACATTCAAAATTCGGAGCCAGAGCTATTGCTTGACGAGGTAAAATTGATGATTGAAAAATTAAGAGCAGAGCAAAGATAAACGCCCCACAACAAAATGTTTATGCAATGGTGCCGTGACGAGTTGACATTAAGTTTTATCTTCGTTCAACGCTTTTGTTTCGGGGACAGGACGCGGCTTCGCTAAGGCACCACTGCAGAAACACAAACGTGTGTGTC
>JANYDR010000597.1 GCA_025363495.1 Cyclobacteriaceae bacterium
GTATTATCCTGAATTGTCGGCTCCGAAGATATTGACAATGGATTGGCTGGAAGGTCAACCATTGGGTGAGTATTTAAAGAAAGGCAAACCAGGTAAGGAAGTTGCAAATCGTCTCGGTCAGTCATTGTGGGATTTCTATCATTTCCAGTTTCATCAATTAAAAGCAGTTCATGCCGACCCGCATCCTGGGAATTTTATTATAACTCCCGATGAAATGCTTGGAGTGATTGACTTTGGATGTGTTAAAGAGATTCCTGAAGACTTTTATAAGCTTTATTTCCAACTGCATCATAAAGATATTCTAAACGACGCTGAACGTCTAGAGAAGATATTCTACCAGATGAGGTTTATCTATCCTGATGATACGGAGGCTGAAAAGAAGTTTTTCAGGGCCGTCTTTATTGAGTTATTGGAATTACTGGCTAGACCATTTCATACCAGGCAATTTGATTTTTCTGATCCAAAATATTTTGAAACACTGTACCAGACAGGGGAGAAAATTTCAAATATGAAAGAGCTTCGTGATTCGAAGAAAGCGAGAGGGATTAAACACGCACTTTATATTAATCGCACCTATTTCGGACTTTACAGTATCCTCAATGAATTGGGTTCGACGGTTGATACGCATTCCTTTGTTCCATCGTGGAAGTCTTTCTAAACGAAAGATTGAGAAAATGACCTCTTTAGCCAAGCCATTGGGGAAGAAGTCAATTCTCTGATTTCAAATTTTCTATAGCAGGTTCCAAGGCGTTTCTTTCGGCTAAAAACGTGATTTCTTTCGTTTGCATTGACCAATAATTCTGCGATCTTGTCACGCAAAACAATCATGTTAATCCTACTACTATGAATAAAGATCGCAGAAGTTTTCTTAAGTCATCTTCGTTGGCCCTGGCCGGTATTGGACTTGGGTCGTTAGTTTCGTTTGAATCTCTTGCTGAAGCCAAAAAACATATCGGCGCAAATGGAAAAATAAATGTAGGCGCTGTTGGGATCAATGGTATGGGATGGGCTGATGTAACATCGCTCATGAAGATACCCGAAGTTCAGATAATAGCACTTTGTGATGTGGATGAGAACGTGCTCAATTTTAGAAAGTACGAACTTGCAAAAGCCGGAGTGAAGGTCACCACATATATAGATTATAGAAAATTACTTGAAAATAAAGACGTCGATGTAGTTGTCATTGGAACACCGGATCATTGGCATTGTCTTATTATGGTTGAAGCATGCATGGCAGGTAAAGATGTGTATTGTGAGAAGCCGTGCGGAAATTCAATTGCGGAATGTAACGCTATGATGGCCGCACAACAAAAATATAGCCGTGCTGTTCAGGTGGGTCAGTGGCAACGGAGTCAACCTCATATGGTTGATGCATTAAATTACATCAAGACTGGAAAGCTTGGTAAGATCAGAACGGTAAAGGCATGGGCTTATCAGGGATGGATGAGAAATATTGATACAAAGCCCGATGGACCAGCTCCTGATGGAGTTCATTATGATATGTGGCTGGGACCTGCCACGAAGCGGCCGTTTAATCCTAATCGCTTTCATTTTAATTTCCGTTGGTTCTGGGATTATGCCGGAGGATTGATGACCGATTGGGGAGTCCATTTGATTGATTATGCCTTGTTGGGAATGGATGCAAAATACCCGAAGTCAGTAGTAGCAAGCGGTGGTAAGTTTGGAAATCCTGCCGGACCCGAGGAAACACCTGATACGCTTGCAGCGATCTATGAGTTTGATGGATACAATATGATATGGGAACATGCCCAGGGTATCAGTAATGGAAACTATGGACGTGATCACGGCATGAGTTACATTGGACAGAATGGTACGCTGGTTCTCGATCGTGGCGGATGGGAAGTTATCGGCGATGAGAAACGCATGGAATCATTGCCGATTCAAAAAAATGTTGGCTCAGGTCTGGATCTTCATACAAAGAATTTTATTGAAGTTGTTAAGTCAAGAAAGATGGCGGACTTGCATTGCTCAATTCAGGACGCTTCACATGTAGCAACCGTATGCCAGATGGGAAATATTTCTTATAAATCAGGAGAGAAAGTAAGCTGGGATGTTACCAAGGGAAAATTCAATGAGGACAAGGCGAATGCATTCCTGGCAGCGAAGTATAATAATGGTTACTCGTTACCGAAAGTGTAAAAAATTGTATGTCGTGAATGGTTAATCGTTATCTAATCTATATTTAGAGAAGGTCTGGGTTAGCTATTCACGATTAATGTTTATAGTACTAAGAAGTCAGGCTCTCCGGAAACTCTGTTAATATATTCCACTCCATCTATTGCGAATTACCTAGTGGACCCAACTCCAAACACTGTTATATGAGCAAACCACAGGCAAAAGACCTTCTAAAATTCCTGAAACCTCTCGGAAGCAAGATAACCGAAAAAGTTATGTGGCTACGGGAGTTTGTGTGGGACCTTTATCCGCAAACCAATGAACTCATTTACGACAACTATAATGCTCTGGCATTTGGCTGGTCGCCAACGGATAGGGTGGGACATACATTCTGTTCCATTGCTGTTGGAAGAACTAGTAAGAATATTCACTTTGGATTTTATTGGGGAAGTCAGATTGCCGATCCCGAAAGAAGGCTGTTGGGAGAAGGTAATCAATATCGTTACATATTGGTAAAGGAGCTTGCCGCTTTTCCGATGGAATACATGACGAAGCTTATAAAAGATGCCTATGATAATTCAATGGCAAAGGTGAAAGATCCGAAGATGTTGTTGAATGGGTTTACCATAACGAAGTCGATATCGCCGGTGAAGAGAGGTAAAAAGTTGAAAGGTGAAAGTGGAAAGTCTAAACCCGGCATTGTCAAAAAGAAAGTGCTCCCTAAGAAGGTGGCAAAGAAAAAGGCTGTAAAGAAGAAAGTGGTGGTAAACAAGAAAAAGAAATAGCTTAGCTCCAATGGTATTTAAAATAAACTCCCTGGTATTGAAAAGGTCATCACTCATTATAGGTTTTGTAGTTGCTGTGATCAACCTCATGGCTCAAAAGAAGATTGTCGATACAAGTCTTGAAAAAGTGAAAGTGGAGTTCATACTCGATGAAGATGGGAAAGCCAGCTATGCTATTTATCGGGATCAAAAACCAGTAATCCTGCCTTCCCGGCTTGGATTTACACTAACAGACAATGATGTTTTTTCAAGTTTTGAGTTAATAGGTTCTGATAAGAAATCGGTTGACGAAACTTGGAAGCCAGTATGGGGAGAAGTAAATCAGATCCGTAATCACTACAATGAGCTTACTGTTCACCTGAAAGAAAAGGCTGGTAAACGCCGGTTGCTTGACATTGCCTTCAGGGTTTTTGAAGAAGGGGTCGGATTTCGTTATGAATTTCCAAAGCAATCAAAGCTCCAGTATTTTATCGTGGCAAATGAGCTGACTGAATTCAATTTTTCCGGAGATCATAAAGCGTTCTGGATACCTGGAGATTTTGACTCCAATGAGTATTCGTATACAACTTCAAAGCTTAGCGAAGTTGATAATCGCAATAAGGTAAATTCTTCAACCGAGATTGCTGTGCGTTTTGCGCCTGATCCGTATTCCGTAGCAACACCTCTGATGTTGAAAACAGCAGACGGATTGTACATAAATATTCATGAGGCGGCAGGTATTGATTTTCCTGCTATGCAGCTTCACGTTGACAAGACTACCTATAAATTGTCCGCCAGCTTAGTGCCGGATGCTGTCGGTAATAAAGCTTATGTTCATGCACCATTTCATACACCCTGGAGAACGGTCATCGTAAGTGATAAGGCCGTTGACATACTTTCTTCAAAGATGATATTGAACCTCAACGAGCCATCTAAAATTGAAAACACTTCATGGATCAAGCCAATGAAATTTGTTGGCGTTTGGTGGGAAATGCAGGTAGGTAAGGGAACCTGGAGTTATGCAGATAAAATTGATTCACTGAGAAATGGAGCACTCATTCCGCACGGCCATCATAGCGCCAATACGACTAATGTAAAGCGATACATTGATTTTGCTTCCGCGAATGGAATTGGTGGAGTTTTAGTGGAAGGTTGGAATACCGGTTGGGAAGAATGGTTTGGACTCTGGAAAGAAAATGTTTTTGATTTTGTTACACCCTATCCTGACTTTGATGTCAGGGGATTGGAGCAATATGCTAAATCAAAAAATGTAGCGATCATAATGCATAATGAGACATCTGGTTCGGCCACCAATTATGAACGACAACTCGATACTGCCTTTCGGTTCATGAACAAGTTTGGATATCCATCAGTGAAGACGGGATATGTTGGTAAAATTATTCCCCGCGGGGAGCATCATGATGGTCAATGGATGATCAATCATTATGTACGGACTGTACAAAAAGCAGCTGATCATAAAGTCATGATCGATATACACGAATCCGTCAGACCAACTGGTTTGCAACGTACCTATCCGAATTGGCTGGCAAATGAGGCTGCACGAGGCAACGAATTCAATGCATTTGATGACGGAGGAAATCCACCAGAGCATGAAACGATTCTTCCCTTTACCAGATTGATGGGTGGGCCGATGGATTATACTCCCGGGATTTTTAAGTTAAAGGGATATGCTTCCTATGCGCCAAACCGTCAGCTGCATACCACTCTTTCAAAACAATTGGCGTTGTATGTCACGCTTTATAGTCCATTGCAAATGGCAGCCGACTTTCCTGAGAATTATGATGCGCATAAAGATGCATTTCAATTTATCAAAGATGTACCTGTTGATTGGGATGATTCAAAAATCATAGAAGCAGAACCCGGTGACTATATTACTATCGCGCGGAAAGAAAAAGGTAAATCTAACTGGTTCATTGGTGCGATCACTGATGAGAATTCACGCGTAGCAACGGTACCATTGACATTCCTTGACAAAGGAATGAAGTACGCCATTACGATTTATGGCGATGGTCCAACTTCTGATCAAAAGACAAATCCTGAAGCGTATTTAATAACCTCGTTTATAGTTGATTCATTAAAAACATTAAAGTTGAAGCTAGCACCAGGCGGCGGTGCTGCGGTGAGTGTTATGCCAGCAACCGCGGAGCAGGTTATGAAACTTAAGAGTTATAAGCCATGACAAAGAAAATACTCCTTATTACGGGCGATGGTGGCGAAAGCTATGAGACTTGGTATGCCTATCATCGCTTTCAGGAAGCCGGCTATGAGCCGCATATTGCCGCCAATGAAAAACGGTGGCTGCATCTCGTTATGCATGATTTCGAACCCGGATGGGACACATATGTAGAACGTCAGGGCTATCAGGCAAAGGCTGATATTTCTTTCAGTGAAGTAGTTGTAGATAATTACGATGCGGTGTTAATCATTGGAGGACGCGCACCAGAATACCTGCGTCACAATCAATTAGTACTTAAAATTGTCAAAGAATTCGATGCAAAGAAGAAGTGGATATTTTCAATCTGCCATGGAATTCAGGTACTTAATGCCGCCGGACTTGTGAAAGGAAAACAAGTTACCTGTTATGAGCATGTCAGATTTGAAGTTGAGAGCGCCGGTGGCACGTGGATTGAAAAGGATTCTGTGAGAGATGGGAAATTAGTTTCGGCACCTACGTGGCAGGCACATCCTGCGTTCTTCAGGGATGTGTTTAAATGTTTGAGTGAATAGCTTAAAGATTATTACCATCGGTTCATCAACTTTTTCTGCACGGCATCATGCCTCACGTAAAACTCACTTACCAATTTTGAGGCAGTATCGTTGAATAATTGTACATCAGCGTAAGGATCTTCACCGGATTGTCCGACGGTCTTTATCTTTTTCGAGATGGAGACCTTTTCCATTCTCTCTCCATTGTTAAGTGAGATTGACATCTTGATGAAGATTTCATATTCGCCGTCGCCGGATTTACTTTTTTCAAAATTGACTGTACGCATTTCTTTGTTGCCGGTGTTGGCATTTTTCCATTCGGTAATGCGGGATTCAAGGGGCTTTTTCATAGGGAGTTTCTATTTTACCACAGATTGTATGAGAGGTCTCTTTTGCTACAGATTACAAGGCCATTTTAAGGTAAACTATTTTTCTAACTTATTAAAAGCGAAAGAAAAGCCTTTGCCACAGATGGCACAGATCCGATGGCTATCGGATTTCACGGATAAATAAATAAAACATTTTTAGGCTCTATTAAATTGTCACTAATCGGCGGCGAAGCTGCACTAATCTGTGAAAATCCTTTCTAGTAAGAGTAGTTTTCAGCAAAGTCCGTGTTTATCTGTGTCATCTGTGGCAAAGTATTTCTTCCCACCACTAAGTAATTTGTCTTTGGGATATTTGCCGTTAAGTGTATTTTGAGATTTAATTACCCTAACTCCTAAAACGCCATGACTTTCTCTGTTTTCAATCGATATAATCTAGTTCTCATTTTTTTTCTATCAATCTTCTCAGTCTCGATAGCCCAGCAAAAGACAATTCCAACACCGGAAGAGGTCATTGGATTTAAAGTAGGCGCCGACTTTCATATTGCTACTTACGAGGAATCGCTGAAATATTTTCAGAAACTGGATGAGTCAAGCGACCTCGTGCAGATGGTCTATGTTGGGGAAACATCAGAAGGCAGGCCATGGTACTTTGCCCTTATCTCTTCAGCGGAAAATCTGAAGAATATCGATAAGTACAAAGCCATCGCCCAACGCCTGGCGCATCCTCAGGGATTGACGGACGCTGAGGCAAAAAAATTATCTCTTGAAGGCAAACCGCTCGTTCATATTGACGGAGGACTTCATTCCACGGAAGTGGCAGGAGGACAGCATACGATCAACCTTGCTTATGAGTTAATCAGTAAAGCGAGTGATCCAAAAATTAAAAACATACTCGACAACACGATCTTTCTTTTGTGGCCTTCGCTCAATCCCGACGGACAGACAATGGTATCTGATTGGTATGAATCCAATGTCGGCACGCCATACGAAATAGCTCCTATGCCATTCCTGTATCAGAAATATGTTGGCCATGACAACAACCGTGATGCCTACATGCTCAACATGATCGAGTCGCGCGTCATTGCACGTTACTGGCGCGATTGGGAACCAAATATCATTCACACTCATCACCAGACATCTCCTTTCCCGACAAGGATCTGGCTTCCACCTTTTGCGGAGCCTATTGCATCGCAGTCGCCACCCATCGTTGCACGTGAAGTGAACATGATAGGAATGGCAATTGCTCAGGCACTTGAGTCTAATGGTCAGAAAGGTGCTACTCATATGGGAGTTGGTTTTGATGCCTGGTATCCAGGATACATTGATTATATGCCGGTGCTTCAAAACATTCCTTCCTTCTGGACGGAGACTGCCTTGTATAGTTATGCCACTCCACACTTTTATACTGTCAGGGATTTTCCGAAAGACAAAAATGAATTCCGCGCAGAGTCGTTGTATCCAAGTCCATGGGAGGGAGGATGGTGGAGAATGAGTGACGCGATGGCGTACATGCACACTGCTTCTATCGCTGTGTTGGATTATGCTGCAAAGTATGGAGATGTTTTACTTTATAACCGTTATCAATCCGGAAGAAATGCAATTAAGAAATATGAGAATGAGCCACCCTACGCCTATATCGTTCCGCAAAAGCAACGCGATCCGGTAAGACCTGTAGAGTTATTGCGTCGATTGGCATTTCATGGCATAAGGATTACACAATTATCGAAAGCGGTAACATTTGAAGGTCGTAATTATCCAAAAGGAACATGGGTGGTTCCTATGAACCAGGAATTCGCCGAGCTTACCAAGCAGATATTGGGTGTTCAATCTTATCCTGACTTGCGTGAATTTTCAAGTGGTCCACCGGAGCAACCGTATGACGCGGCAGGATGGACTCTTCCGATGCAATTTGAACTCGATGTAGTGGCAGCGACTATTCCATTGACAGAGGATCTTAAGAGTGCAATGACAGAAGTCAAAGGGACTGGAAAAGATTGGAGAACCGACGATAAGAAAGATGCTAATGCAGCAGATTTCATTACCGGGATTGGGTTTGATACAAATCCAGTTGCGGCAGGGATCAAAGCGCCTGATGGAACTATCAGTGGCGGAGGTACAATTATGTCTGTAAATCCTGCGGAGAATAATTCATTCAAGGTCATTGCCAGGGCGTTGAAGGCTGGTGGGACTGTTCGATATGACAAGGATACTCATCAATATGGTATCAGCGGAGTTAACAGAGGTAGCCTTGATCCATGGATTAAAGAGCTTGGACTTACCGCAAGATTAACTTCCAGCACATCAGGTGCGGTTGTAAGATCAAGAATAGGAGTGTACAAACCCTGGACAGCCAGCATGGATGAAGGCTGGACGAAGTGGGTATTTGAGCAATTCGGAATTGACTTTGTTGAAATTACCAACGGGGATTTTCAATCAGGTGGATTGAATGATCGCTTTGACGTTATTCTCATAAACGCGGAACGGCCAAGGAGTATCAAAGATGGTTTTCAAAAAGGTTCTGTGCCACCTCGGTATGAAGGCGGCCTTGGAGAGTTGGGTTCAAATACATTAAATAACTTTGTTAGAGATGGTGGAACATTGGTGTGCCTGAATGAAAGCAGCAATTTTGCGATTGATGCACTTCACCTTCCGGTAAAAAATGTTGTGGCTGATCTTAATACAAAAGATTATTTCACCGGAGGTTCCCTGTTGGAAGTTGAAACGGATCCTTCTCATCCAGTGATGGCAGGTATGCCCGAACGTGCCACCGTGTTTGTTTCAGGTAGCCCTGTATTTACTACACTCGAGGGTTTCAAGGGTCAAGCCATTGCTAAATATGCAGAGAAAGGTTCGCCGCTTCGTTCCGGTTATATGCTGGGAGAAAAATATTTGCAAGGATATGCAGCTTCGCTTGATGTTCAGCATGGCAAAGGTCACGTGATTCTTATTGGCTTTCGCCCTCAGTGGAGAGGACAATCCATAGGAACATATCGGGTGCTTCTCAATTCTATTTATTATGGCGGGGAAGTTGCGAGAGGAAAATATGGGATGACTGATTTTTGGAAAGCGCCTGTAGTTCCTGCTGCCCCGGCAAAGAAGCCAAAGAAGCAGGGTGAAGAGGAAGAAGGTCATTAAAACGGATTTTTCGATTCCTTTGTGACACCGAAGTTATTGTACACGTAGGCGCTTTGAAGGCATTTTTATGCTTTCGTAAGTTTTTGAGTCTTTTCATCACTAATTCAAA
>JANYDR010000618.1 GCA_025363495.1 Cyclobacteriaceae bacterium
GAGTATAAGTTGCCCCCTGCTGGCTCCGATTAGTTTTCGCAAGCCTACTTCTTTCAATTTCTCAAAAAATCTGGCAATGGAAAGATTGATGTAATTGAACCAGGCAAGAAAAAGAATAACGATTCCCAACACTATAAAGAAATTGACCAGGGACGCCCTTCCGCTTCCATCCAGCGCATGTAATCGTATGTCTGTTATCGGCTCCAGCAGGTAACGATCTCCCAAAGCATCTTTATGATGTCTCTTTACGATTTGAGCTAACTTATCGTCAAGATCAGCAAGACTAGTTTTATCCGACAATCTTAAGTACGTATAAACATTACTCCATGCCCAATTTTCATTCCACTCTTGGGTATTTTCGGGAGCAAGAATAAGACTAAAATGCTGGTGGGAATTAGTGGGAATATCATGGAAGACTCCGCGTATCTCATATGACTTTAACTCGGTACTTCCATTATTAAAACCTATCTGAATGACTTTTCCCATAACATCGACAGTCCCAAAATATTTTAAGGACATCGACTCTGAAACAATTATAGAATGTTGATTCGGGAGGGCTATATCTTTATTTCCCCTTATAAGATCAATGGCCAGCAAATCAATGATGGATGGATCAGCAAACACAATATCATTTTCCTGATCTTCAAGCTGAAGTTTTTTATTTGCAACTATCGCCACCGTTTTAGTACTCACCCTGGCAATGGCTTCGATCCCGGGAATATCATGTTTGATATCATAGGCCAATCCCGAAACGACATCTGAAGATATGTTGTCGAATACACCGTTAGCGGTATTATATAAATTCACCCGATACGTTCTGTCCGCGTTTTTTCCAAATCGATCAAAGCTCCATTCGAACCATACAAACTGGGCAAATAGTAAACATACAGCCATACCTGTAGTTAGTCCAAGGAGATTTACCACAGAGAATGTCTTGTTCCTTGCCATCTGTCTCAATGTGACTTTGATGTGATTGCCTACCATAAGATTTTGAAGTTTTAACAATCGAAATCTATTTCTTAAAATTATTTCTGGTCTGAAAAATCGAATGGTGTTCCAGATAAATCGTCTCTTTGCTTTACGCTCCCCCACTTCTCTTACATCTCTTTCAAATTTCTGAATCAGATCACCTTCTATCTCTTCATGTAAGTGATCCGGACAGAACCACTTCAAAGCCCGAAGAGCAATGCACGAAGGTCCAACTTTAATTCCTCCTTACTCATATTTTAAAGAGTCCGCAGGATTACAACGCGCTGTCTTAAGAGACTGAAATAATACGGTCAGAAATACTAACATCAATGCAACGATAGTCACAACTCCATACAGCAGATAATTTAACGGCATTTGATACGCAAAATTTTGCAGCCACAGTTTAATGATCCAGTATGAGAACGGAATAACCAATATGGAAGAAATAACAATCAGGGAAAGCGCCTCCTTCGACAGAAGAAAAATTATATCAGGAATATTTGCGCCCAATACTTTCCTTACACCAATTTCCTTTGTTCGTTGCGTCGCGGTAAATGCTGACAGTCCGATCAGACCAAGAAGCGAAATAAATACGCAGATGTAAGATAAAATTGATAATAATTTATTCTGCACTTCATCTTCCTTATACTGTTCATTAAAGCGTTGATCCAGGAAGAAATATTCAAATGGGTGATTGGGATCGATGCCTGACCACTTATTCTTAACATACTCCAGAGTTTGAGGTATATGGCCAGCTCGCAATCTTATTTGAAAGTACCCGGTAGACCAATGACCCTTCACAATAAACATGGGATTTACCGATTGATGCAGCGAACTTGTATTGAAATCTTTGACCACACCCACTACCTTTCCGGGATTCATGCCTTCCCAAAATGTCACTTTCTTTCCCAATGCATCGTTGCCCCAACCCATCAATTTCACTACCGCTTCATTGGCGATATAGATTCCATCTTCATCCACCCCATCACCCGGTTTAAAATCACGGCCGCTAACCAACGTGATTCCAAGAGTCTTTAGATAATCATCTCCAACAAAATTTCCCAGAATACCACCCTGCTTCTGCATTCCGGTTTCACTTTTTCCATACATTACATTGCCTCCAATTCCCGGGCCCGGCAAGTCTTGAGAAGCGGTGATCCCTATAATATTCTGGTTTTGCATCAATTCATTCTTGATGGATTGAATGCGCTTGTGTACCTGATCATCATTGATAGGAATTACGAGAACATTGTCTTTGCCAAAACCCAGGTCTTTGTTTATAACAAAGTCGATTTGGTTGCGCATGAAAAGTGTGCAAACGACCACAAAAATGGAAACAGCAAATTGAGTGGTGATCAATACCTTTCGAAAATCGTGACTGGATTTACGGTTTTTGAACAATTCTTTCATTGCCGTTATCGCAGGGATACCCGGCAGATAGAAAGCGGGATACAAACCGGAAATGACACCAATACACAACGTTATCCCCAAAGAACCCCACATCAACAAAGGGTTGTTCAATAAATCCAGCGTCAGGTTCTTTCCAATCAGTTGATTAAACGAAGACGTGTTCAGCACGAGAACCACCAGTACGGCGGCTAGTATCAACGACACAAAAGAGAGAAAAATGGATTCTCCAAGAATAGTCAGGACAAGTGTTCGTCTGCGTGATCCAACAATTTTCTTTATGGCAATCTCTGTTGCACGACTCACTGCTTTTGCCGTTGAGAGGTTCATGTAATTGATACACGCCAGCACGATGATCATCAATCCTATTCCCGAAAAGGCATAGAGATAAGTTAAATTTCCATGAGGTCCATCGTCTTGAAAATTGGAAAAGTGAATATCTTTTAAACGTTGCAGAATTGGCGTATAGTTTCCAACTATTTCATCCTGAATTTGTTTAAAATAACGATCGTAGATCGGAACAAATTTGGTATAAAAGTCCTGGGGATCATATTGATCCGGTAGCAGCATGTATGTATAGATATCAGGGTTCCAGAAGGCCAATGAAATAGGTTTACCTTCTTTTATAGTCCAATCACGATGCGTTGGTAATCCTGACAAAAGAATATCGAACTTAAGATGTGTGTTTTCAGGAGAATCTCTGATCACTCCTGAAACCTCCCAAAGCTGATCCATAATGTTGAGTGTTTTATTTATTGGATCATCATCATTAAAATATCTTTTTGCCATCGAAGCTGTGATGACAACATTATGTGGATCATCCAGACAGGTTGCTACATCTCCGGCAAGGAATTCATGACTGAACACCTGGAAGTACGAGGAATCCGCCTGCATGACATTCTCTTCGTAGAATGCCAGCTCTTTACCTGATTTGGAATATTTGACCAACGTATGATCCATGGTTTGAATTCGTACCATGGCCTCTATCTCGGGAAACTGATCTTTCAGTAGCGGCCCTAACTCTCTGGCTGAAGTACCCTTGTTTACATCCGTACCAGGGATTTGATAATGTGCACCAAGACGGTAAATTCTCTCGTGATTGGCATAATGCTGGTCATACGTGAGGTCGCTCTGTAAAATCAACAACAGAATAATACTGATCGCTATACCCAATGCCAGGCCGAGAATATTCAATGAGGAAAAAAACTTATCCTTCAGGAAAATCCGAATAGCAAACCGTAAATGATTGATCAGCATATCCATTTGATTTAGTTCAAGTGAAAATTTATTCCTTAGAATAATCCCTGGTCTTAAAAAAAGGAACGTATTCCAAACGAACCGTCTCTTTGCTTTCTCATCTCCGAATGCTTTCACATCCCTTTCAAACTTCTGAATCAAATCGCCTTCTATCTCCTCATACAAATGCTCCGGGCAGAAACATGATAAAATCCCTAATGCAAATTTTTGTACACGAGAGGTTTTTTCTTTCATGATGCGACCATTCATTCCACTATTGATAATCCACCTGACTCATTTGCTGATTTTTCCAGCGATGTGATGCGGCGAAGCTGCCATCCGTGAGTTTTTTATGACTAAGTGCATTCTGCATTATCCGTGAAAATTGGTGTCATCCGTGGCAAAAAAAATACTGTTGCACAATTTCTTCACCAACAAGGAAAACCTTAATAATCCATCCTGCTCCTATCCATATTAATTTGCAGCCGTGACATCAACCCATCATACTTATCTTCAAAATTCTTTGCCAGTTCCAACTCCCCATTTTCATATAGTGTACGCTGCAATGATCCTATCATAAAAATGTTTAGTCTTAGTCTGGATGAAATACCTTTATCTTCACCGATCAAAAAAGAAGCCATTTCATCGGCCTGGACACCCACTGACTGAGCAACCTCCATCGCTTTTTCTTTTTGCCCTGCCTGAAATAACAAGCTGACGGTATCAGGAGTTGATGGATCATAGGGAACCACTTCGTATGGCATTTTTTCAAAAGAGAACGAAAGCACTTTATTAGCGTCGTCCAGTTTTCCTTTATCGATCAACGATTGCGCAAGTGAGTTGAGATTGGTCCGGTGAATTAATACCGGTGTTTTATAATCATCATTATAATAAACGGATGGATCATCAAGACCGCGATACGCAAACTTATTCAACATGAGATCATACGTCTTATCCGAATCGACCAGGTATGTCCTGTCTTTACGTGGATTTGCAACCGGCAAGATCCTGAATACATTACCCTCCTGAACGAGATAAGGACTCACATCAAAATTCAACTGTGATAACGTGTTGTTGTTAAGATAAATAGGACGTTCCCAGTCCGATGTCACCAGCAAATCAAGAAATGCCAGGTCTCCTTTGTATAGAACGTTTTTCAGAAGTTTAAGTTGTAAATGGTCGACAACAAAATCCTCCATTCCTTTCGGAATAATTCCTTTTGCGAGAACAGCACTTTTGTCAACCGGTATTGTAAGGATTTTGCTGGGTATAACATTGCTTTGTCCATCACGCAATGCAGGATAATCTTTCGCAAGCAGGTTGAGATATTGCTTGGCGTCCATGCTCTCAATTTTTGCATTGACATACGGCAGGTAGTCATTTGGTCCGCCCTGGCGGTATTGCTGCAGGGAAAGTGTATAGGGAAATGGATCAGATTTATAAGCTTTAAGCGAGGTCTGATTAATGTACCAATCGCTGTTGTAATAACTCAGTACAAGCACCCGCAAATCGGTACGACAATCCTCCGACTCCTGTGCATACCAGAGTGGAAATGTATCATTATCTCCTCCAGTAAAAATAATTCCGTTAGGATCACATGAGTTGAGTGTATTGGAAGCCGAATCGACAGAGAAGAACCTGTCGGAACG
>JANYDR010000636.1 GCA_025363495.1 Cyclobacteriaceae bacterium
CATGTGTTCGGCAAGCTCAGGAATCCCAAGATTGGCGTCACCCGAATGCTGTTCAACAAATTTTTGAATCTTATCAAGGAACACTTTGTCTATGGTAGGAGTCACTATCTCTTCATCTTTTTCCAAAGGCTTTGATTGCCATTCACGACGAAGGTTTTGATTCGTCAGGAGATTGTGAACGCGTATTTTTAATTCTTTCGCATTGAAAGGTTTTACGATATAGTCATCAACGCCAAGACTTAGTCCATGGAGAAGATCTTCCTCAGATGCCCGGGCAGTCAGCATGATCACAGGAATATTTTTCAGTCTCTCAGCGTTTTTCAATTGTGAAGAAAATTCATACCCATCCATTTCAGGCATCATCACATCAGATATGATAAGGTCGGGCAAGTGACTTTTCAACCAGGTAAGGCCCTCTCTTCCATTGACCGCCTCGTTCACTTCAACATTAGTGCCCAGAATTTCCTTAAGATAGAAACGCATTTCCTCGTTATCTTCTACAATCAACACGACCGGCGGTTTCGGGAATTCAGCAAA
The DNA here is from genome assembly GCA_025363495.1 of Cyclobacteriaceae bacterium. Classification (GTDB taxonomy): domain Bacteria; phylum Bacteroidota; class Bacteroidia; order Cytophagales; family Cyclobacteriaceae; genus ELB16-189. The sequence goes on from JANYDR010000636.1 coordinate 538, forward strand.
ATCAATTTTATCGATTGCATAATCATCATCAATTAAAATTGCTTCAGCATTCTCCGGTTGAATAGTAACGATAGGAAGGTGAAGGGTAAAGCACGAACCTTCGTTGTGTTTACTCGTAACAAACACCTCGCCTTCATGAAGCGCAGTAAACTCTTTAACTAGTGAAAGCCCAATCCCTATTCCCTGTGCATTTTTGTGGCCTGTGGATTGACTTTGGAAAAAACGATCGAAGATATACGGCAAATCAACTTGCGAAATGCCAATCCCGGAATCACTTACCTGAATGATGATCTTATCTTTTGCTTCGGAAATTCTTCCCTCCACCTGGATCCAACCATTCTCACGATTGAATTTAATAGCGTTATACAATAAGTTATTAATGATCTTCTCAAACTTGTCTTCATCAATATCCATGAAGAGACCTTTCAGGGAAGAAGCTTCATAGCGAAGCTGTATATTTTTCCTAATGAGTAATGATTCAAACGCCAGTACAATCCGGTTGAGCAATGGTAGCAGTTCAATTCGTTTCTTGTTAAGAACAACTTTCGTTACCTCAAGTCTTGATAAGTCCAGCACTTCATCAACAAGACTCTGCAACCTCCTGCTATTACCAAGAGCAATATTCATTTTCTCATTTGATTGTCCAGGAGCATCCAGTTGGATCAGCTCCAGCATGCCATTCAATAATGTGACAGGCGTTCGAAGTTCGTGAGAAACATTTGCGAAAAATCGGGCCTTTGTACGTGCAGTCTCTTCCAACTGCTTTGATTGTTCTTCAATCGTCGCCTTCTGACTCGCCAGCAATTTATTTCTTTCTTTCGTCCGAAAGTAAGCAATGATAGCGATCACTGCCGTTGCGATAAATAATCCTAATACTGACACCAATGCAATACGGGTGACTCGATCGGCATCAGCCTGCACTTTTTGAATTTCATTTTGCTTTGCTAATTCTTGTTTTTCATTTTCATGCTTGCTGATCTCATACTCCTTTTCGAGCAAGCCAATCTTACTTCGCCGTTGCTTGTTATTCAGACTATCCTGTATGTGCAGATACAGGCTTTGATAGCGAAATGCCTTTTCGTACTGATGGGTCGCACCATAGATATCATAAAGATCGTGATATGCTTCTTTGATCAACCGCGTCAGTTTATATTCTGTCGCAAGTTTAATAGTCATCATCGCGCTTGCCTCACCTTCTTTATACCTTCCTACCTTGTAGAAAGCTTCTGCCAACTGGCGGTACGACAACGCAACTCCATAGTTATCCCCTATTTTTCTGAATATAATTTTCGATTTTTCAAAAAGAGGAATGGCCTCTGCGGCACGACCCATATGCGTTAATGTATTTGCGACATTAAGGGTATAAACTGCGTCTTCTAAGTCGTCGTTCAGCAATGGCAGTAACTCTTTGAGTTTACCGAGCGTCTCCAGCGACTGCTCGTATTTATGCTGATGATCATATAAAATTCCAAGGTTGTTCAATAGATCGGCTTCTCCATGAATATTGTGACTTTGACGATACATATCGGAGGCTCTTTTATAATAGGATTCCGCCTTGTCGTTATCACCGTCATCCTCGTACAAGATCCCAAGATTGTTGTATAATGTTGCCTTGGCTCTTGGCCTGTCAATATTTTCAAGGTATCCAAGCGCGCTGTTGTAATGCTCCATGGCCTTAACGGTCAGGCCAAGTTCATTGTAATTAAGACCGAGCCGGCTCATAGTAAGTCCTTTGCTCAGTGAATCCGTTGCAACATTCAACGCTGACTGATAATAAAAAAGGGAGCTGTCATTGCGTTTAAGATAAGTATAATAAAGATCACCGAGCGCAGAGTACATCTTGAATTGATACTTGGCACCTGTGATAGCTTTCGAATGCATGCTCTTAGCCTTATATAGATAAGTCAACCCTAAATCCGCTTTGCCACCACTGGCAATCACCCTTGGAAAATTGAGATACAAAAGAAAAAGTGAGGTATCGTTTTTTGATTGCCTGTAAATCGTTTCGGCATCCGCTGCTAGCGTAATAGCGGAATCAGGACTATTCTTTCCATGAAGCTTTGCCAGTTCAAAAAGAATTTGAGCTTTATTAATCCCGGAGGAGGACTTTAATAATGCTTGCAGGCTATCGCGCTTTTGGGCGTGAAGAAATGTGAATCCGAAAAGGAGAAAGACAATAGCTAATCGTCTCATGAGCATCGGGTAAGTAGGCTCAGAAAGTTACAATTATTAACTGTATTTGCGTTTTTTGGCAGGTTTGTGCTATCGATTGGCAGGTTTTTCTTGGCGAAGTACCTCAAGTTTGTTCCGTTAAATCAAGGAAAAATAAACCCTACCTATATGAAAATGAAACTAATGCTTTTGTATGTTTTTGCATCCCTGTTATCAAATCTTCAGGCGCAGACAATAAAGGAATCAAAGTGGGTCGCCTCGCTTGGGGAAGAAGTGCACAACATCTATTCCACTCCGCTGAATGTTCCGTTGATCCAAACAAAATCAGGCAAACTGATTGCCTTGGAGCCTTCAACGGGCGCCATTCTATGGAACAATCCGTTATATGTAAATAAGATTGCTCCTCTTGATGGAACCCCATGTTCTTTCGTTAATGGTAACCTGCTGCTTGACATCAACTCAGGAAGGTCGATCGATCTGAGCAAACTGTTCAGCGGAAAGATGGAAGATTTTTATGTCATCCCTGAATCGTATGATCTTTTTATACACTCTACTAATCCAGAATTTTTTACGGTGGTAGACCTGTATGAATTGAAAATGAGATGGACAATGAAAAGCGATATTTCGGGAAAATCATTGCAGGAAGGAAAAGGCAAACTGGGTGCCGCCTTCATGCAGATGAATAGCCCGAACCTTGAAACCGGACTTGAGTGCCCACCCATCACAAATAAATCTGGCGGAGTTATCATTGCGGGCTTCGGCAAACTAAGCAGTATTGATCCGGATGGAAAAGTTCTTTGGTCTGTTACGCAACCAAAAAAGAAAAAAGGAATGGTCCAGACTGTTGACAATAAAACCGAGTTGATGGTTGATGATAATCGCCCTCAATTTTATCTCATGAAATCAAAGATGATGACAGCATTAAGTACCGGTGATGGTTCTGAGATCTGGCCGGAGTTCTACGCGGTAAAGGGAGATGTACTGGTTGATACAGAAACCGGTTTGCTTCCTTTAACTGGTTATCATGAACAAGGCAACGGAGGAACCAGTATGTTTGCCAAAACAAAAATCAACCTGGTAGATTACGCAACCGGTAAGGCATTGTGGCCAGATGATCTTGAGCTGAAAGGCGCTGTGGATCAGTTCAAGATATTGCCCAATGGAAATATTGCTATCGTTACCTTCAATCAAACGAATTCTAAATTTCAGGTTCTTGATCCTCGCACCGGTAAGTTTTCGTATCCTGAGGAAATAAAACTTAAAGGCCGGGTTATTGATTTTGTGGCTGGTCCGGATAAAGTGATGTTTGCCACGTCAAGGGGAATTGATTTGCTTGATTTAAACACTGGCAACAATCTTCTCTCAAAAATGCCAAAGTTTGATGAGGACGCCGATATCCGAACTATTTACAACAAGCAATTCGTTTACAACATCGATACAAAAAATAAGGATGTTTATAAGACTGACCTGTTGACAGGCGAAAGCAACAAGATCTTGCGCACCTATAAATTCGCTGTTGGTGAGCCTCTCAAGAAGTATGACGTACTGCCGGATGGAAAGCTCTTTCTTGCTTCTGATCATAATATGAAAGTGTACTCTCCTACTGGAGATCTGCTTATCGATAAACCATTCGATTATGAGGGAAGAGGTTGGGATAGATATAACCGTGCCGTAAATGCGACAACAAACACTTTTGGGGCCGTAACGAATACCGTGCTGCTCTCAGTTGACTTCGCTGTCAGTGCGGTGGTCGTGCTTGCTACGACCGGAACACAGTACGAAAGTGCCGGCCATGAGTTTGCCCGTGAAATACAGGCTCCTGAACTTGAAACTCACCGGATTAACAAGAACCAAAAAGCCGCAGAGTATTATTTTAATATGAAACGTCTTAGAAAAGATGTAGCAGCGCAAGGTTCATTCTTCGTTCGTCGCAACAAGGCGGACAAAGAAAGTTATGTTAGCTACGTGTCCAAAGGCACGGGTGATATAATATTTGACATACCCCTGGAGGAGGATGCTACCGCACCGGAGTTCGCGGTGGGAGAAGATATCGGCTACTTATATTATGCTCCGTCGTTTATCAATCAGAATAAACCATCCTTCGATTTTATATTTAATAAAGAAAGGTTGAAGACCGCGGAAGCAAATAATAAGGCAGGGTTTATAGCCGGGTATCAGTTTGATTGAAAAAATAGGCTGGAATGCATTTCCCACAGATTCCACAGATCGAATACTTGCAGATTTTTCGCGAAAAGCTGTGGATTATCTGTGAGATCTGTGGGAAATCATTGCATCGGCTCGCGTTATTTAAGTCATAACTGACTCAAACTCTTGTTTAAAATCACATTCTCAATGGCTGTCGCCAGAACCGGAGCACAACTGACTATCTCTATTTTCGGATGTGATACTGTTTCCATTACCGTATCTGAAATAAAGAGTTTTTCAATTTTGCACTGAGTCAGATTTTGTAGCGCGGGATCGCTAAGGACTCCATGTGTACAATAAGCCCTGACAGATTTTGCGCCGTGTTCAATTAACAGGTCCGCCGCTTTGCAAAGCGTTCCCGCTGTATCTACCAGGTCATCAATAATAATTACGTTTTTGTTATTAACGTCACCTATTATTTCCATACTGGAAACGGCATTCGGTTTTAATCTTTCCTTATTGATGACAACCATATCGACATTAAGGCTCTTCTTATATTGTTTGATACGTTTTATTCCACCAAAATCAGGACTGCATAAACAAAGGTTCTCAATATTGGAATGTTGAATGTGTTCAAGAAAAAGTTTTAATGATGAAAGAGGATCGACCGGAATCTTGTAAAAACCTTCAATGGCATTGGTATGCAAATCAAGTGTGATCAAACGATCAGCACCCATGAGTTGAATCATATCAGCTACCATACGGGATGAGATAGCCGTGCGCTGTCCATCACGACGCTCTTGCCGGCTATGAGGTAGGTATGGAATTACCAATATCACTTCTCTTGCTGACGATCTTCTCGCAGCATCGATTGTCATGAGCAATTCAAAGAAGTGTTCATACGGCATGTTGATCTTGCTGATAAGAAAAACTACGTGCCCTCTGATGCTTTCATCGAATCTCACAAACAGCTCGCCATCTGAAAATTTTTCAATATGAGTACTGTGAAGTGGATAGCCCAGTTTGTTGGCAATAATCTCCCCCAACTTTTTAGCAGTACTCGTGGCATATATTTTTATTGCATTTTCCATGATTAAAAAATAAATAGATCGAAATATAAAAGATACTACCTAACGTAAATCGCGGTCTTAACAAATCATTAACTTTTTGAGATCGGCATTACAGGTCTTAGATTTAGGTTAATGGTCTAAATTTAGGGGCCGAAAGTCGACTTTATCGTTAAATCTACTAATTCAGTTGTCTAACGACCGGCCATAGTACCATAAGTCATATCAAATGACCGCTTGCAATTCTTTTGCAAACGAAAGGTGCTTTTGAACTGTTAACATCAGAACTTTACACCCCTGAAATCATTTCTATGCAATTGGTAAGGATTTTTACTGTGTCATTAATAATCACCGGCGTCACTTTTTCCGGCTGCGAATCCAAAAAAGGAGCTGCCAGCGGGGCCGCCCGGAGGCAATCCGGCCCACTAACTGTGGATGGTTTTGTCGTTCAGAAAAGCGCTGTAAGCGAAGATGTTGAAGTGCCCGGAACTCTGTTGCCTGCTGAGGAAACTCAGATACGGGCCGAAGTAAGTGGTCGCATTATTCAGCTCAATCTCCCGGAAGGAACAGTGGTGCCAAAAGGTTTTCTTTTGGTAAAGTTATTCGATCAGGACCTGCAGGCTGCTCTTCGCAAATTGCAGGTACAACTTGAGATAGCGATCAAAACGGTACAGCGACAGAAAGAACTTTTGGCGATTAATGGAATCAGTCAGCAAGACTTCGATCTGAGTGCTTTGAATGTTGATAATCTTAAAGCAGATATTCAAACTACCAGAATCTCTATTTCAAAAACAGAAATACGTGCCCCATACGAAGGACAGATCGGCCTTAAGAGTGTGAGCCTCGGTGCTTATTTGTCACCAACTGATATTATCACATCTCTTCGCGAGGTAAGGCAATTAAAGCTTGAATTCTCAGTACCGGAAAAGTACGCGAAGAATATCGCTAAAGGTTACATAGTTAAGTTTACAGTAGACGGTGGAAAAAAACCTCATAATGCTATTGTCATTGCAACAGAAGGAAATGTTGAAGCAAACACGCGCACATTAAAAATTCGTGCGCTGGTATCTGAAAAAGATAGTGAATTAGTCCCCGGTATTTTTGCAAAGGTAAATCTTCAATTAGGCCAGGACACAGTTGCACTTATGGTGCCTACTCAGGCGATCATCCCTCAGGCACGTAACAAGCAGGTGATTCTTTTAAGAAAAGACAGCGTACTTTTTACTGTTGTGGAAACAGGTATACGTGATTCGGCCTATGTACAGGTGGTACAAGGTTTGCACGCCGGTGATACCGTAATCACAACAGGATTAATGGCAATAAGACCCAATTCAAAGATTAAGATTGTGAAAGTAAAACGCTTACCAAAGTAACGTTATGAATATTTCAGAATTAAGTATCAGGCGACCTATCCTCACATTCGTGATGAATATCATCATTGTATTGTTTGGCGCCATTGGATTTTCATTCCTCGGAATACGGGATTATCCGGCTATTGATCCTCCAAATATCGGAGTACGAACAAACTATTCCGGTGCAAATGCTGACATTATCGAATCTCAGATTACGGAGCCATTGGAGAAATCCATTAATGGAATTGCAGGCATAAAAAATATTTCATCAACATCCAGCGTAGGAACAAGCAGTATCAATATTGAATTTGAATTAGGCGTCGATCTTGAAGCCGCCGCTAATGATGTACGCGATAAAGTTTCCCAGGCTACCCGCTCACTTCCTCAGGATCTTACTGCTCCTCCGGTAGTATCAAAAGCAGATGCAGGAGGTGACGTAATCATTACGATGACTGTTCAGAGTGACACCCGGAATCCGCTACAGCTTACCGAATACGCCAATAACGTACTGGTTGAGCGTCTTCAAACAATACCCGGCGTAAGTAGCATACAGGTATGGGGAGAGAAAAAATATGCCATGCGAATCTGGATTGACCCTGCCAAGCTAAGCGCTTATAATCTTACTGCATTGGATGTTCAACTGGCGTTAGTCCGAGAAAATATTGAGCTTCCTTCCGGGAAAATCGCAGGCGATGCTACCGAACTTTCTGTCCGAACTTTCGGGAGACTTTATACGGAAGAAGAATTCGATAACGTCATCATACGCTCCACTGCACAAGGGGATATTCGCCTTAAAGATATTGGTCAGGCGCTCCTTGGACCTGAGAACGAAGAGTCCATGATGCGCGAAAGCCGCGTCGCAATGGTTGGGCTTGCCATTGCTCCGCTGCCTGGGTCCAATTACGTTGCTATCTCCAATGAGTTTTATAAACGATACGAACAACTCAAAAAAGAAGTACCGGCAGACATAAAGACCAATATATTATTAGATCAAACTTTCTTTATCAAAAGGTCCATTACCGAAGTTCAGGAAACACTTGTTATCTCAATTCTCCTCGTGGTATTGATCATCTATCTTTTCTTCCGTGATTTCCTCATTGCGGTTCGCCCTTTGATTGACATTCCGGTTTCGCTGATAGCGACATTCTTTATCATGTATCTGCTGGGTTTCTCAATCAATGTATTGACGATGCTGGGGATCGTTCTTGCCACCGGTCTCGTGGTAGACGATGGTATTGTTGTAACAGAAAATATTTATAAGAAGCTTGAAGCAGGAATGAATAAATACCAGGCGGCACGTGAAGGCTCTAAAGAAATTTTCTTTGCGGTTATCTCAACGTCGATTACACTGGCTGTTGTATTTCTCCCTATTGTTTTCCTTGAGGGCTTTGTAGGTCGCTTATTCAGAGAGTTTGGAATAGTGGTGGCCGGAGCCGTATTGGTTTCTGCATTCGTTTCATTAACACTTACTCCGGTATTGAGCGTATTGCTTACAAGAAAGACACACAGTCATTCAAGATTCTATATCTGGACCGAACCGTTCTTTATCGGAATGGAAAGCGGTTACTCCAGGCTGCTGGGTTCTTTTATGAAAGTAAGATGGGTTGCGTTTTTTATTATTGCTGTCTGTATAACGTCAGCTTATTTCGTTGGAATCAATCTTCAATCCGAACTTGCTCCTCTCGAAGACCGGAATCAATTCCGTCTTCAGCTTTCGGCACCAGAAGGAACATCTTATGACTACATGGACAACTATGTTGAAAAGATGACGCAGTTTGTAATGGATTCTGTAAAAGAAGCTAAAACAGTTTTATCCCTTACGGCACCAGGTTTTAGTGGTTCTGGTTCGGTAAACGCAGGAGCTGTTCGCGTTTCATTAGTTGATCCCAAATACCGGAAACGTTCACAGCAGCAAATTGTAGACATGGCCAGCCGTAACATGGGCAGGTTTCAGGAAGGGCGAGCTTTTCCAATACAGGAACAGACTATTTCAGTTAACCGCCGTGGCGGATTACCCGTTCAGTTTGTTATACAGAATAATAATTTCGACAAACTAAAGGCGGCGCTGCCTAAGTTTCTTGATGCAGCTAACACTAATCCAACACTGCTTGGTGTTGATATCGATCTGAAGTTCAACAAACCTGAATTAAAAGTTCAGATCAACCGCCTTAAAGCCACACAGCTTGGAATTAGCGTTCAGGATATTTCACAAACATTACAGTTGGCGTACAGTAATCTTCGCTTTGGCTATTTCACAAAGGATGGCAAACAATACCAGGTAATGGGTCAGGTGGCACGCATCAATCGTGATGATCCCGATGACTTGAAAAAATTATACGTTCGTACATCCTCCGGTCAGTTGGTTTCAATCGACAATGTTATTTCTGTTGAAGAGTCTACAACACCTCCCGCGCTTTATCACTTTAACCGTTACAAATCAGCTACCATTTCGGCAGGTCTCGCTCCAGGTAAAACAATTGGCGACGGCATCAAGGTTATGCAGGAGATTGCTAAGGAGCAACTCGACGATACTTTTACCACATCTCTTTCCGGAGCTTCGCGTGACTTTGCTGAAAGCGGAAGCAATACATCTTTTGCCTTTGTGCTGGCACTCATTCTCATTTACCTGATTTTATCTGCACAGTTCGAAAGTTTCGTCGATCCTCTGATCATTATGTTTACTGTGCCATTGGCAATTTGCGGAGCCTTTCTTTCATTGTATATCTTCAAACAAACATTAAATATCTTTTCTGAGATCGGTATGATCATGTTGATCGGACTTGTTACAAAGAATGGAATTTTGATTGTGGAGTTTGCCAATAAAAAGCGAGAAGAAGGTCTTTCTAAAATAGAAGCAGTAGTAGAGGCTTCAAAGCTTCGTTTACGCCCCATCCTGATGACGAGTCTTGCAATGGCATTGGGATCGTTGCCATTAGCGCTCTCTTTGGGAGATGCCTCCACCAGCCGCATTCCATTAGGTATTGTAATTGTGGGCGGCGTTTTATTTTCACTAGTGCTTACACTTTTTGTAATTCCTGCCATGTATTCATTTCTTTCCAAAGCAAAAAAACATATCGATTTTGAAACTGGAGCTACCATTGAACCCCACAAGGAGTTGGCTTATGAAGCTTAGACTGTACGGATTTTTATTTCCTATATTTTTTGTAATCATTTCAAGTGCACAGGAAGTCTCCCTGGAGGAGGCTGTGCAAATGGGATTGCAAAAAAACTTTGATGTTCGCGTATTGCAAAGAACCGGGGCATTGGCCGCAAATGATAATCGGTTTGCCTTCGGTGCCTTCCTTCCAACGTTAAATGCAAACGGAGCTTACACAAAATCAAATAACGATTCACGTAACGTTACCTTTGCCGATGTAGAGACTCTTCGTACCGGTGCCAAATCCACTAACACTCAAGGTCAGCTTCAACTTCTCTGGACGCTGTTTGATGGAACCAAAATGTTTGCAACCAGAAAACGTATACAGGAACTCGCCGTTCTTGGTCAGGTGAACGTTCGCAATCAGATGATAAACTCTGCAGCAACGATCATAAGCACTTATTATAATGTCATTAGACAGAAGCAACAACTGAAAGCTGTTTATGAATTAATGGCTGTAAGCGAAGAGCGCGTCAAGCTTGCTGAAAAAAAATTACAGGTAGGTACAGGAGGCAAACCTGAATTACTTCAGGCAAAGGTTGATTTAAATGCACAACGTACCGCTGTTCTTGCCCAGCTGACATTGATTCAACAGTTAAAAGATCAGATGAATGGACTATTGGGAATGGGGCTTCCTGACGTTTATGATGTCGCCGATACAATTCCCATTGATCTTTCGCTGACGATGGAGGAAATTTTAACTGGTATTGAAGCAACCAATCAGGCCATCGTAGCTGCAAAAGAAAACATTAAAATTGCATCGCTTGTGGTGAGGGAGAACCGGGCAACACGATCACCCATTATCTCATTCACATCTGCTTACAACTATAACCGGACTGAGAATGAATTGGCAACGAGTCCTATTGCCCAAAAATATACCCGCAACCAGGGTTATAACTATGGACTTACTATTGCGGTGCCAATTGTGAATAATCTGAATGTTAACCGCCTCATTGCCGCCGCCAAAATAACTCTCGATCGTTCCAAAATTATTTATGATCAGCAGGTAATGTTAGCCGTTGTTGGCGTTCGAAATGCCTATGTTAATTACGATAACGCCAAAAAAATTCTGGTGATAGAAGAAGAAAATATTCTTCTGGCAAAAGAAAATGTTTACATCGCTCTTGAAGGTTTTAAGAGAGGCAATACGCTGGCCATTGATTTACGCGCCGCTCAGCAAAGTCTTGCTGATGCTTACAATCTTTTAATCGCTGCGCGATACAATGCGAAGATTTCTGAAACGGAGTTGCTAAGATTGAAAGGTTCGTTGCTGAACTGATTGATTTCAGTATTCCTTCTCCTCAGAATCCCTGAGGCGGGCGACTCTGAGGTTAATTTGGGAATACAAGCTTTAATCTTTCATCTTTGGTCTCTAAACTAACCAAAGACGCTTGATTCAAAAACAAAAAATCCATCCGGAAGGTCCAGCCTTTTCTCGCATCATTGCCGGTGCCTGGCGGTGGCACACTGTTTCTCCGGTTGTGCTGGAGCGATTGATCAATACCGCATTGGACTGTGGCATCACCACATTTGATCATGCCGATATCTATGGTGATCATGGTAATGAAGAGATTTTTGGAAATGTCTTGAAAAAAAATCCTTCCCTTCGTTCAAAGATGGAGTTGATCTCAAAGTGTGGAATAAAGTTTCCCTCAAGTAAGCGACCCACCGCATGGGTGAAGCATTATGATAGCTCTAAAGAGCACATCATTTGGTCGGCAGAGAATTCCCTTAAAATGCTTGGCACTGACCGGTTGGAGTTGTTGCTTATTCATCGGCCTGATCCTTTGTTGGACCCGCATGAAGTGGCAGAGGCTTTTTCTTTATTACGACAGCATGGCAAAGTTCAGCATGTAGGCGTTTCTAATTTCACACCATCACAATTCAGGATGTTGCAGCATCATTTACCCTATCCGCTTGTAACAAATCAAATTGAAATTTCTCTTTCAAAGATAGACTCTTTGTTCAATGGAGATCTTGACTTATTGATGGAATTCAATGCCTCCGCAATGGCCTGGTCTCCACTCGGGGGTGGAAAGACTCTTGAAGTAGATGAGCGGGAAGTTTTCAATAAAGCTGCAAAATATAATGCATCCTACAGTCAGCTTTCACTTGCATGGCTGATGAAGCATCCTTCAAAAATCTTCCCTATCATCGGCACAACACAGCCGGAGCGTATTACTGAAGCTGCCCGATCAACAGATATCAATCTTGATCGCCAGGACTGGTTTGAGATGCTGAAGTGGGTGATGGGGAAGGAGGTTCCTTAGCACGTCAAGTGATTTTGATAAATATTCTGATAACGAATTATGGGTAATCAGTAAGCGGTATTCAAGTGATCGGTGGCTCGCGTTTATGTGAAACAGATTAAGTTTCACAACGGCATCACTGATATTTAAATACCGATTACCGATAACTCACAGGTATTATTTACAAGTTTTGTATTCGAATAAGTGGTTGTTGTAGTACTAATTGTTGCAGCAAGGCTTTCCGTCTTTACCGCCTTCGTTAGATAGTTGGCATCATCATATTGGTATGTGTAAGTGATTTTGTCACCCGAGCCACTTGAATATACTGCTGCAAGTGCATTATTCTTGTTAAAAAATAATCATTTGGCGATCCGTACACATCGTAATAGAAATAGGGCTGATTAATAGCCTTTGCCAAAAGTAAAAACGGGTTGTTCTTTCCGTCGTAAGCTGTATAATTTAGTACAAATTGACCTTGACTTGTTCCACCATAAAAAGTTTGCCTCGAGCTCGTTTGAACATTGCCCTCTGACGTAAATGTGAAAGCACAGTTTACGGCATTGCCTACGCCAAGATCATTGAGATAGTTATTGGTCAGTAGTCTTCCCTGGCTATCATAGGTCAAATTTGTTGTCGACGTCACTGGGTAACTTCCGGCACTCGTTCCCGAAATTTTTACTACATGCCCGCCATCGTTTGTCCAGGTAAACAGATCCCCACCGTCAGCTTTGATTCCCGTAAGCATCCCATTGGTATACAAATAAGTATAGACATAAGTGCTGGTAGAATTATTAGCTCCATTGAATACTTCTGTTTGCCGCGTAAGTACTAAGTTATTATCATATTCAAATGTATAGGTCCAAGCAAGATCGGGCACTCCCGGAGTGGAAATTGTTTGTGTTATCTTCGTAACAGCGCAGGGTGGACAACAACGACTGGGTCACTCTTCTTTGAGCAAGAGCCTACGATAATCAAAACCAAAATGAGGGTAGATTGGTAGATTTTTTTCATGTGTGATTAATTCTGTTTATGTGAAACATGTTAAGTTTCAGATACGGCACTACCGATCACTGAATACTGATTACAGATAACTTACCGGTATTAATTTTAAATATCAAAACGGAAAGGCAACCCAACCTTAGGACAACTACTGATCAATAAGATCAGACATCTTAAACTTCTGAATGATGTAATACAGGAAATTAAAAGACAGGGCGTCTTCTTCTTCCTTTTCCTTGAGATTATTCTTGTGAGAATCCGGTTTTGACGCCTTTACAGGAACTGAATTTATTAATCTTGGCGTGGATTGAATCGAGTCTCTGACATTGTTTGAATGATTATTATGATCATAAATCAACGTCTTATCTTCGTCCAGATTAAATTCGTGGTGCGAAGGGTCTTGCATTTCCAGTAACGGCAATTCGTCCTGGGCCTTCACACTGAGTGCGAAGAGTATTGCTATGAAAGAGGCTAAAAGATAAGATACCTTTACTTTCATTGACCGCGGTATATTTTGATGTTCTGGTGAGTTGCGAATATATAAAATTTTGTGAAATGATTACATGGGATGACTTCAACAAAATAGACGTACGGGCAGGAACTGTCGTCAAAGCCGAACCCTTTCCGGAGGCCAAAAAGCCCGCTTTTAAGCTTTGGATCGACTTCGGACCAGAATTAGGCATTAAAAAATCCAGCGCCCAGATCACCCACCATTACCGGATAGAAGAACTTCCCGGTCGCCAGGTGGCGTGCGTTGTGAACTTTCCTCCCCGGCAAATTGCCAGCTTTCAGTCGGAAGTTCTCGTAACCGGCTTCCCTGACAACGAGGGAAAAGTAGTCCTGACCTCCATTACTAAACAGGTGCCAAACGGAGCGCGATTGTTCTAGCCATGGGTTTTAATGAATTAGTTGGTCCGCTTCAGGGAGTTCTTCTTCAATATTCTGAAGATTGGCCGGTTCAGAATCTATTGATCGACAGCCGAAAGGTTGTCATCAGTGAAGGGTCAGTCTTCTTCGCAATAGCGGGCGAGAGACATGACGGGCATTCATTCCTGAAAGAATTGTATCATCTTGGAATACGACAGTTCATCGTTGAACGTGATGTAGCTATAACTGCTTTTCCAGGTGCCAATATTTTGAAAGTAAGCTCATCCCTTGAGGCTCTCCAAAAGATCGCTGCCATGCACAGGAGCCAATTCACTTTGCCGGTTGTTGGAATTACAGGAAGTAATGGAAAAACTATTGTCAAAGAATGGCTCTTTCAGGTTTTGTCTCCGGATCTGCAAATAGTAAAGAATCCTGGGAGTTACAATTCCCAGGTCGGTGTTCCAATTTCTGTATGGCAAATCCAAAGACATCATGAGCTTGGAATTTTTGAAGCCGGTATTTCACAACCCGGTGAGATGGCAAAGCTTCAATCTGTCATTCAACCTTCGATTGGAATCTTTACAAACCTTGGCAGCGCCCACGACGAAGGCTTTGCTTCAAGGGAAGAAAAAGCTGAAGAAAAAGCAAAACTTTTCACGCAGTGCGAAACGGTTATTTACTGCAGAGATCATTCGCTGATTCACAAGACACTCGGTAAAACGAAGGGGAAATTTCTAACCTGGGGAATAGCACCAGAGGCTGATATCCATATTACTTCATCAGGCAAAAAAGACTTTCTGATAAGTTATAAAGAAAGGACTTTCTCAATCAAGCTGCCTTTTGATGATCCTGCATCTCAGGAGAATGCATTTCATGTTATGTCTTTCATGCTATTGAAAGGTTATAAAATCGAAGTTATCCAGGAACGGATTCAATTACTGCAATCCATCCCCATGCGACTTGAATTGAAACAAGGTATCAATCGCTGTACGATCATCGATGACTCTTATAACAATGACCTTGCTGGTCTGCGCATCAGCCTTGATTTTCTTAAAAACCAGCAAAAAATAAAAAAGACGCTAATTCTTTCAGATGTTCTGCAATCGGGCCTTCCGCCAAATGAATTAATGAAAGAAATAAAAGATTTGATTTCGTCAGGTCAGGTTAAAAAATTAATCGGTATTGGCCCAACATTGCATGCCAATCAAAAATTTCTGCCTCCAGGGATTTTCTTCACCTCCACTTCGGAATTTCTGGAAAAACTTCAATCGGACTCATTTGCAGATGAGGTGATACTGATAAAAGGTGCGCGATCATTTCAATTTGAGAAGATTGTTCAACGACTTCAGCGGAAAGTTCATGGCACCGTGATGGAGATTGATATGAATGCAATGGTGCATAATCTGAACTACTTCAAATCACGATTGAAGCCTGGCACCAAACTAATGGCAATGGTGAAAGCCTTTGCCTACGGCAGCGGAAGTGAGGAAGTTGCCAATATGTTGCAGTATCACCGCGTCGACTATCTCGGCGTTGCCTACGCTGACGAAGGAATTGAACTTCGAAAAAATAATATCTCATTACCCATTATGGTAATGAATCCTTCTGAAGAAAGCTTTTCTCATCTATTGGAATATCACCTTGAACCTGAGATGTACAACCTTCGCATTTTAAAATCACTAATTGATTTTTTAAATGACAAACCGTGCACTATCCACCTAAAAATGGATACCGGAATGCACCGGCTGGGATATGAGGAAGCAGAACTTAAAGAAGTGTTGCAACTTATCAAGTCGAATAAAAATATTCGGGTGGCTTCTGTATTCTCTCATCTTTCCGGTGCAGACGAAAGCCAACACGATGATTTTTCAATGCTACAGGCACATACATTTGGAAGAATGGCCGACGAGACAGAGAAAGTCCTGGGTTACCGTCCGCTTCGACATTTATTAAATTCCCCAGGAATTCTTCGCTTGCCAAAATATCAATTTGATATGGTGCGACTTGGAATAGGTCTATATGGAGTTGACCCCACCGAAAAAGCAAATGCCAACCTGAAACCAGTTGCTTCAATAAAAACGGTGATCTCTCAAATCAAAATTATAAAGGCAGGCGAGACGATAGGTTACGGAAGAAAAGGCAAAGCGGAAAAAAACTTGACATTAGCCACACTCGCGACTGGTTATGCCGATGGCTTCAGCAGAGGTTTCAGTCAGGGAAAAGGAAAAGTAATGATTCATGGCAAGCTCGCCCCCGTCATTGGTAATGTTTGTATGGACATGACGATGGTGGATATAACTGGTATCACGGCTGCTGAAGGAGATGAAGCTATTATTTTTGGTCTAGGATTGCCGATCCAACAAGTTGCAAAGTGGATTGATACGATACCGTACGAGATTTTAACAAATACGAGCGAGAGAGTGAAGAGGGTTTATTATGCGGAATCAATATAATTTCTTTACCACGAAGGCACGAGGACACGAAGAAGCCACTAATGATATAATTGCACGGTAACTTATTCTTTTCATGAGTTGCACACCCATTTTCAAATTATCTCACTCTCAAATTGATTAATTGTACTTCACATAATGTTCCCACTTTTCAATCACCTCCTTAAAATCCGCGGGCAGCTCTGAATCAAATTGCATGAACTTCTTTGTAGCCGGATGAATAAATCCAAGTGTCTTTGCATGTAATGCCTGTCGCGGAATGATCTTGAAACAATTATCCACAAACTGTTTGTATTTGGAGAAAGTTGTTCCTTTCAAAACCTGGTCCCCTCCGTATGTTGCGTCATTGAATAATGGATGACCGATATATTTCAAATGTGCGCGGATCTGGTGCGTGCGGCCGGTCTCAAGTTTGCATTCAATCAGTGAAACATACCGAAGCGATTCAAGAACCTTATAATGAGTAATAGCGGTGCGACCGAAATCTGCTTCAGGAAAAGCTGTTGTTACTCTTCGGTCTTTTAAGCTTCTTCCAACATTAACATTAATGGTTCCGGTTGGCAATGAAGGTTCGCCCCATACCAGCGCCCAGTACGTTCGCTCTATGCTATGGTCAAAAAACTGCCTGGCGAGTTGTGTCATGGCAATTTCAGTTTTGGCAATGACCAGCAATCCGGAGGTGTCCTTATCAATACGATGGACGAGTCCTGGTCTTCCAGCGTTGCCTTTCATTTCTGGAAGATTTTGAAAATGATACGTCAATGCATTCACAAGCGTACCAGACCAATTCTGAAACGCAGGATGAACGACCATCCCTGCAGCTTTATTCACTACCAGCAAGTGTTCATCTTCATAAACGATATTCAACGGAATATTCTCGGGCTTTACATCCGTATCGCGGGGAGGCTCAGGAAAAGCAACCGTAACTACATCACAGGGATGGATCTTATGATTGGGCTTAACGGGCTTATCATTGATCATGACAAATCCATTATGAATACCCTCCTGAATTTTTGTTCGCGTTACATTCGGTAATTTGTCCATCAGGAACTTATCCACCCTCAGGAGATGCTGGCCACCGTCTACCACAATGCGGTGATGCTCAAACAACTCGTCATCCTGCTCGTCTTCTAACTCGATATCTTCATTTTTCACGGGGTAAAAGTAGGCAGATAAAAAGGAAATTGAGGGAAAAGTATGTTGCGCACTGAAAGGTTATCCAATCTAATTAGGAAAGTGCTTCTCAAAAAACCAACTTACCTGTCGTGCCACAACTTGAAGTTGTCGACGACTTCTCATTCATGAAACAGCTTATTTCTTGTTTATTCAGCACATTAATAATAATCAGTTGCAAGCATTCTCCTATAAGTGAAACTCTATTTGAAAAAGGCGTTTCTCTCGGGACCAACAAAAACGAAAAACTTGAAGAGGCTTCCGGATTGGTCAACAGTATTCTTCAACCTGATTATTTATGGACTCATAACGACAGTGGAAATGATGCTGAGCTTTTCCTGCTTGATAAAAAGGGCCACACTCAAAAAGTTTTCAGGTTTGCTAAAATCAAGAACCGTGATTGGGAAGACATTACTATCGGACCTGGACCAGAAGAAAACATACCATATCTCTACGTCGGAGATATTGGCGATAATCTTGCCCGACATCCCTTCAAGTATATCTACCGAACCAAAGAGCCAACACTTAATCAGTCGGAAGAGATTACCCAATTTGATACATTGGTTGTAAAACTTGATGACGGAATTCGGGACAGTGAAACCCTTATGAGCGATCCTGTAAGTAAGAATCTTTATCTCGTATCGAAGCGCGAAGACAGTGTTCGTGTTTATGAAATACCACTTAAAGGCGACACGATAACTGCTAAAAAAGTAGTTACGCTTCCACTTACAAGTATCAATGGTGGCGATATCTCATCTGATGGAAATGAAGTCTTACTCCGCAATTATGACACTATCTATTATTGGAAAAAGAAAGGTGGTGAATCGATCATCGATCTTTTAAAAACTCAACCAACCGAACTTCCTTACGATCGCGAACCTCAAGGTGAATCAATCGCCTGGGCGCGGGATGGATCTGGGTTTTATACGTTGGGGGAAAATGCGAAGGGGGAGAGATCTAAGTTGTTTTTTTATAGGAGAAAATGAGGATATAAATGAGGATATTATTTGACGATTAAAATTCATTTCCCGCAGATTCTCGTTGATTTAACAGCACGCAGATTCTCGGAACTGGAAGATCAAGAATTTCGCGAGGATCCGCGTGTATTCGATCTGCGCCAATCTGCGGGAAATGCACTCCTCACTTTTGTCTTCCCACCAACTCCTTCGCAAACTGTATCAATGGCTGAGCCTTATCTTTTACTGACAATTGACTAAGTCCTGAAAAACCTCTTTCAAAATACTCAGCAATCTTTTTCTCTGTTAGCGATTTAATTTCGAGTTTGTCATATAAAGCAGATACCGCCTTAACCTTTTTTTGCTTATCAAATTTCTTCGCTGAAAGCCATCTCTGCAATTCTGTTTTTTCTTTGCCCCTGCCTTTTTCGAGGGCCTTTATCAACAAAAAGGTTTTCTTATTGGCAATAATATCACCACCTACCTGCTTTCCAAATTTCTTTTTATCGGCATAAACATCCAGCAAATCATCTTTTAGCTGAAATCCTATACCTAAATTAATTCCGGCGTCGTATAAAATTTTTCTATCAGTTTCTGAAGCACCTCCTAATACAGCTCCCAGCTCAAGACTGAATCCCAACAACACCGCCGTCTTGAGTCGAATCATTTCGAGATACTGCGCTTCTGTAACGCGGCTTTTCGATTCAAACTCCATGTCCCACTGTTGCCCTTCACAAACACCCGCCGCACAGGCATTGAAAAGTTGCAACACCTCTTTCAGCTTGTCTTTTTCAATATCCAGCAGCAAGTCATAAACTTTGACAAGCATAACATCACCGGAGAGAATTGCTGTGTTCACATTCCATTTCTCATGAACCGTCGCCTTGCCCCGGCGAATAGGAGCATTGTCCATTATATCATCGTGTAACAATGTGAAATTATGAAACGCCTCCACCGCAGCGGCATAGCGCACTATCGTTTCAGCATTATCACGATACATCGAATATGATAGCAGCGTCAATAGCGGACGAAGGCGTTTGCCTCCGAGAGACATAATATACCGGATGGGTTCATAAAGTGATTTCGGCTGATCTCCGAACTTCTGTTTTCTGATTTCGGCCTCCAGCAATAAAAGATATTTTTCCATCACAGATCAGCCTCTCTTGCGTTTAGGAGCGGGACGGCCAGAGCGAGGCGCAGGCCTGGAAGAACGTGGCGCAGGGCGATCCTCCTCATCGCGAAACTCACCCGGCACACTTTCAAAAATTAAATCCATTGTTCTTCGATCAACATCTGTCTTTTTTACCCTTACCTCTACTTCATCCCCAAGACGATAAATCTTCTTTCTTCTTCGCCCGATTACCCGATAATTCTTTTCATCATATTCATAGAAGTCATCCTTCATGTCGGCCATGCGCACCATGCCTTCACATTTCGTCTCAATGATCTCAACAAAAATTCCGAAGTCTGTAACTCCGGTTATCAGACCTGCGTAAAGCTTATCCTCCGCAAGACTCATAAATTCTACCTGTTTATATTTAATAGACGCCCGCTCCGCATCTGCGGCACGCTTCTCGCGTTCTGAAGAATGGATACACTTACTTTCATAATCCGTTTTGCTGACCGGTTTACCATTTTCAAGATAATGCTGAAGCAAACGATGAACCATCATATCAGGATATCGCCTGATCGGTGAAGTAAAGTGTGTGTAGTGATCAAATGCCAGTCCAAAATGTCCCTTCGGATCCGTGGTGTACTTTGCCTTAGACATTGCACGAACCGCCAAAGATTGCAGTACTCCCTGCTCAGGCTTGCCCTCGATTTCGTCCATTAGTTTGTTCAAAGACCTTGATACAGCAGCTTCTTCGGTATGAAGCGTATGTCCAAATTGCTTTGCAAACAAGGCAAAATCACTGACTTTTTCAGGATTAGGATAATCGTGTGTGCGATAGACGAATGTGTTTTTATCGCCACCCTTTTTAAGCTTATAAACAAATGTTGCTACCGCCTTATTGGCCAAGAGCATAAATTCTTCGATAAGCTTATGCGCGTCTTTTCTTATTTTTTGAACAACCGCCAGCGGTTTTCCCTTTTCATCCAGCTTGAACTTTACTTCTGTCGTTTCAAAATTGACAGCGCCTCGTGTAAACCTTTCCTTCCGAAGCTTTAACGCCAGATCATTCAGAATTTTTATCTCTTTGGCAAATTTTCCTTCTCCGGATTCAATTACCTCTTGAGCGCCTTCATAGGAAAAGCGATGATCCGAATGAATTACTGTGCGCCCAAACCACTCGTTCTGAACTCTTCCTTTGCTGTCCATCTCAAACACTGCCGCAAAGGTCAGCTTTGTTTCATTCGGACGAAGTGAACATAATCCGTTTGATAACCTCTCCGGAAGCATTGGCACTGTGCGATCAACGAGATAGACAGACGTAGCGCGATCATACGCATCTTCATCAAGTGTTGTACCGGGAATTACATAATGAGTAACATCGGCAATATGAACACCGATTTCAAACAATCCATTGTCAAGTACTTTGAATGAAAGAGCATCATCGAAATCCTTGGCATCTTCCGGATCAATGGTGAATGTAAGCACATCGCGAAAGTCGCGGCGTTTTTTTATTTCCTCATTGGTGATCTTGTCTTCGATTTTTTCTGATTCATCTAAAACTTTTTCCGGGAAACGAAAAGGCAAGTCAAACTCCGCCATGATCGAATGGATCTCGGCTTCATTCTCTCCCGTCTTACCAAGTATCTCAATTACTTTTGCTTCGGGACTTTTATCTCCATCGCCCCATCGTGTTACTTCAAACAAAACTTTGTCGTTATTCTTCGCTTCGCCCACGTTCTCCTGATAGATAAAAAAATCCTGATAGATTTTCTTGAAGTCAGGGACAACGAACGCAAATCTGTTAGGCGACATTTCCAGTCTTCCGACAAACCGTGTGCGATTCCGTTTAACGATCTCTTCTACTTTTCCTTCAGGCTTTTCACCCATGCGTTTGCTAAGCAAGGATATTCTTACTGTATCCCCGTGTAACGCGGTACCCAGATCGCGGTCACGCACATAAACATCCGTGTCACCGCCGGTATTGATATAAGCAAAACGAGGATTGACGTGATCAACAACCCCTTCCAGCGTCTCTGATTTCTTGGTTGATGCAAAACTTCCATCCGCCAGTTGACGGATCTTACCCGCTGACTCGAGCTCATCGAGTAATGTAAACAGATCTTTATTAGCCGCTTTGTTTTTCGGGCCTATCTGCCTTGCTAGTTGTTTGAAGTTATAGGATACTCCCGGACTTTCGTCGAAAAAGGAAAGTATCGCTTGACGCAATGATGTGCCCTCGTTCTTTTGTTTCTTTTGTTTTTGTTCTTTGAATTTCTTTTTAGACATAAAATTATTTCATCACAGCGCATTGGCTTGCAATGAAAATTAAGAGTGAATAATATTTTCGGTTGAGATTAAACTCAACGCTTTCATTTTTAAAAATAACTGTGCCACCGCTACAACATCGCCTACACAGTATTCGGCGATCTTCTTTAATTCCCCATCGCGGTAATACACCTTGTTTACCATGGATCCATCAAGGTCCCCTTTGCTGGTAGGTATGTTAAAGATAGCAGCCAGTAAGTCAAGGGAGGTATAGTGCTTATAATCACCGAATTTCCACAGCTCCAGGGTATCGATGTGAGGAATATCCCAGGATTTCTTTCCCGAAAGATCGAGACTCGGCGGAAGGGGAATTCCGTTTACGAGCATCCTGCGACTGAGATATGGAAAATCAAATTCTTTTCCGTTGTGAGCGCATAGTTTTAGTTGTGGTTGGTCCATTTTCTCCAGTGCCAACTTAAATTCCTGAAGCAATAGGACCTCATCGTGATTGGCAAAATATTTTGTCTTAAGACCTCGCTCACCTTTTTCATTCTCGGTGAATTTTCCAATCGCAATGGTTATGATTTTTCCGAACTCGGCGTAGATTCCCGCGCGCTCATGGAATAGATCTTCGTCGGTTTGGCCCTCATCCCGTTGACGGAAGAAGTTGGCTTTGCGTGCCCACTGAACTTTCATTCGCTCGCTCAGCGATTCATAACGTGCAGTGCACGCTACTGTTTCTATGTCAAGGAATAAAATGTTTTTAAAATCATCCATTTAAACTGCAAGGTAACTTAAAACAAGCTTGGAAAACTCTTCCGGCTTCTCTGCCTGTACCCAATGACCGGTATCCAGCACAGCAAATTCTGCTTTCGGAAAAATCGTTTTTATTAAGGCTTCATCACCCTCGCTGTAATAATTCGATTTTTTTCCCTTAATGAAAAGAGATGGGCCATCATATTTTCCAGAGTAAATCATGCCTTCCCCCATTTTCTCGATATTTCGGTCAATTGCCCCGACATTGATCTTCCATTCAAAGCCTCCGGCAGGCAGGCGGGAAAGATTTTTTAGCAGAAATTGACGGACATCTGGCTCCGGTACATACTTTGAAAGGATTGCATCAGACTCATTGCGGGAAGCAAGAGTCGCGAGTGGTATCGCCTTCAGCCCTTCAAGAATTGCATCATGATGGACCGGATAGTACTTGGGTACGATGTCCACAACGATAAGCTTGCTCAATTGGTTCGGATACTTCACCGCAAAGTTCATCGCGGTCTTTCCGCCCATGGAGTGACCGAGTATAACAGGTTGCCGAATTGAATGCTCGGCTATAAAATCCTTCAGATCTTCTGCCAGCAAGGTATAGTTCATCTCATCACTATGAGGCGATTGCCCGTGATTGCGCTGATCTACCAAATACACTGTAAAGTGTTCTGCAAAAACCTTTGCCAGTGAATACCAGTTGTCAGACGAGCCAAACAATCCATGGAGAATGATGAGAGGAGTGCCTTGCCCGGAGGAGCGGAAGAATAAGTTCATGATCTCTTAATTGATTTTATTTAGTACGCAGTAGGCAAAAGGCAGTAGGCAAAGTTTTCAGTATACTATGGCGATATTCTTTCAATTCCCCGCCACTTTGCCTACTGTCCCTTGCCTATTGCTTTTCTACTCAAAGTTAATCATCCTTACAGAACGATTCTCCCTCCGTATATTTGCCACCTTATTTTCTCACGGAATGGAATTGAACAACGGAACCTATCAACTACAGGGAATTTCCTTCGACTTATTAGCAAAGGAATTGGGAACGCCACTCTATATCTATGATGCTGCTAAAATCGTGCGTCAGATCCAGACATTAAAAGGTGCGTTTAGCGGTATTGAACCTAAAATCAAGTTCGCTGCCAAAGCTCTGACCAACGTGTCCATTCTTAAGCTTATGCGGAAAAATGGAATCGGTGTAGATGTCGTGTCTATTCAGGAGGTTCAGATTGCCATGAAAGCAGGATTTCAGCCAAATGAAATCATGTTTACTCCAAATTGCGTTGATTTTGAAGAGATCGTTCAGGGTGTTTCACTGGGACTAAATATCAATCTTGACAATCTCTCGGTGCTTGAAAAATTCGGCAAGAAATATGGCAGCTCTTATCCGTGTGGTGTTCGGCTCAATCCCCACATCATGGCAGGTGGTAATCTGAAAATCTCCACGGGGCATAGCAATTCAAAATTTGGTATTTCCATTCAGCAGCTTCCTGAAATTTTACAGTTAGTAGAGAAGTATAAAATTGCTTTGAATGGATTACATATTCACACAGGTTCTGAAATTTTAGAAATCGATGTGTTTCTAAAAATGGCTGAAATACTGTTCAACATTGCTAAAGACGTGCCTTCTATAAAATCTCTTGACTTCGGAGGTGGATTTAAAGTTGCTTATAAAAAAGATGATAAAACAACCGATGTACCCGAGCTTGGAAAAAGATTAAGCCAACTCTTTGTTGATTTTGAAAAGAATAATGGACGCAAACTTGAGCTTTGGCTTGAGCCTGGAAAATATTTAGTAAGCGAGTCTGGCTACTTGCTTGTCAAAACAAATGTTGTTAAGCAAACTCCAAGCATCACTTTCGTTGGTGTCAACTCGGGACTCAATCACCTCATCAGGCCAATGATGTATAATGCCTACCATGAAATTGTAAATGTCTCCAATCCAAAAGGAGAATTGAAAACATACAATGTAGTTGGGAACATTTGCGAAACCGATACTCTCGGTGCAGATCGCAATCTTAACGAAGTAAGGGAAGGCGACTTACTTGTGCTTGAAAACGCCGGCGCTTACGGGTACATGATGGCGTCCAATTATAACTCACGCCCACGTCCAGCAGAGGTATTAATCATCGATGGAGAAGCAAAACTCATTCGTCAACGGGATACCCTGGAGCAGATTCTTCAAGGGCAGGTTGATATTTTCTGATGGTTTATGATCTGATCGTAGTCGGTGGCGGGGCAGCAGGCTTTTTTGCCGCGATCGAAGCCGCTACTCAGAATCCAAAACTGAAAATCTTAATCCTGGAGAAATCAACGAAACTGTTATCCAAAGTAAGAATTTCCGGCGGCGGCCGGTGCAACGTGACTCACAATTGTTTTGAAGCTTCAACACTTTCAAGACATTACCCACGCGGACAAAAAGAATTCAAGCAACTCTTCAGAACATTTCAGGCGTCTGACACAGTTCAATGGTTTGAACGACGAGGTGTAGAACTTATCACCGAAGAAGATGGTCGCATGTTCCCGGTAACGGAAAATTCAGAAACAATTATCGAATGCTTTCAGCGTGAAGCTCAGAAATTCAAAATTGAAATTCTTATCACAACAGAAGTTTCATCCATAACAAAGTCTGACAACGACTTCGTCAGTTGCAGCAGAGATGAAAGAAAATTTTCTTCAAAAAAAGTTTTGATCGCTATTGGTGGTCATCCACAATACAGCTCTTACAACTGGATAAAATCCCTTGGACATACTATCATCGCTCCGATTCCATCACTCTTCACATTTAATGATCCATCAAAAGAATTTACTGATTTGATGGGCGTTGCAGTACAAGATGCCGAAGTAAAAATTGCAGGAACAAAATTCTCCTCACGCGGACCAGTTCTTATCACCCATTGGGGACTAAGTGGTCCTGGAGTAATCAGATTATCAGCCTGGGCGGCTCAATATCTTCATGAGATTAATTATAAATTCACAGCCCTTGTCAACTGGACAGGTGAAGAGACAGAGGAGTCAGTAAGGAATTTGTTTAAAGAAAAGACCCGCGTGGAAGGCAAGAAACAGATAATGTCGCATCCACTATTTCAAATTCCATCGCGATTATGGGAAAAGCTTTGCACCAAAGCTGAGGTAGGAGAAAAGATGATGTGGGCAGAAGCTCCATCCAAAACTCTTAATCGGCTTATCGAATTTCTCGTAAGAAGTCCTTTTCTTATCCAGGGGAAAACAACTTTCAAAGAAGAGTTTGTAACCTGCGGAGGAGTTGATTTGAAAGAGATCGATCTTACATCGATGGAAAGCAAAAGAGTTTCCGGGCTCTATTTCGCGGGGGAGGTATTAAATGTGGATGGAGAAACGGGAGGATTTAATTTTCAATCGGCGTGGACGACGGCTTTCGTTGCTGCCACTGCTATCTCAAAATAAAAGCCCCGACAAGTCGGGGCCTTTTGTGGTGACGGAGGGAATTGAACCCCCGACACAAGGA
>JANYDR010000639.1 GCA_025363495.1 Cyclobacteriaceae bacterium
TCCTGATAAATGACCTCGCTAAAATAGCGGTTAATCAATTTAACTTAGAAGAAAAAAAAGGGAAAATGTCTCATTATAAAACACTTATGGCATTAGACTGACGGTTATGGCCTCGCCGGCAGGCGTGTCATCCGTGGCAAAGATTTTTTTATTTCTACATAAATAATAGGATCTCAGAGTCCCTACCTAAATTAGTTTGCCTCTTTATTTTTTAAGCGTTCATCAATAATTGAGTCCCGTAGACTAACAAAATCAGAGAGTACAAGAATTATGGTGAAGTAGTAGATCATAATTTCACCCATGACAAGAGTCTTGGCCAGGAGACTGGCAGGAATGACATCATAAAATCCCAGATTATTGAATCCAAGCATGCTGAGATAAAAAAATTCAAATAAGATTTCCGCTTCGTTCAGATTAGCAGGTAAACCAGTAAAATGGCTTGGATCGATCTGGTACAGGCAAAAGAAATCAACGGAGTAGGAAAATATGATGGTTAATATATTCACGGACATAAAGATCAGGAACCTGAAATAGGCGACGTTCTTATTAATTACATGAAATATTTTCTTAAGGCTTTGAATGATGAAGAAGATGTTCTTGGCTATCGCCAGTGCAAAAACAAACCAAGTGTTAATCACTGGATTTACTACCTCGAGATCATCGAGGTAAAAGACTACAACTCCTAATAGAATGATCACTCCATTTTTTAGAATGATATCTTTCGTATTCAGTGAAGTGACGAATGATCTTATTGATATTGATCCCATATCAACATTATTTGCAAATCACAATTTCCGCATTCGTGGAATTCCCCTGATTCATCGAGTGCTCCAGCGTACCTCGGGCAATTAATAGTGCACCAAGTACGATCATGGAAATGGTGCTGAACCGAGGCAGACTGAGATGATAATGCTCTATCAAATATTTTACAATACTGGTAAAGCCAAGCATTACCGGAAGTGTACCAAGACCAAAGAAAAGCATGAATAAAAATCCCGAACCATAATAAGGAAGGATCAAGCAGTAGGTCAGGGCTAAGTAGGTGAGACCGCATGGAAGCATTCCATTGAGCATACCTAAAAGAAAGTATGACAGGACTTTTTTCTCTTTCAAAATTTCCGAAAAGAGATTCTTTGTCACTATCGTAATCTGCTGGATCGTGGAAGAGAGAAACGGAATGCGTCCCATAAGCCTGGTTCCTGTAAGCCCTATCGTTACGAGAATCACTCCGAGGGATATAGAGAGAATGCTTTGAAAGCCTGTCATATTAAATAAAGAACCAAATGCACTTACCGCCATGCCCAGTACTCCGTACATCGTGATTCTTCCAGCGTTGTATAAAACACGGATATAGATATACGGTTTTTTAAAACTTGTTACTGCCATTATCAAAGGGCTGCACATACCCAGGCAATGCAAACTGCCGGCAAGTCCTATAACAAAAGCAGTGAGAAACATAATCAGAGGGTTATTATTTTCTCCAGGAAATATTCTTTTTCATTCATGGACCATTGTATTTTCATTCGATACATCCCTTTGGGAAGTAAGCTGACATCAAAGTCCTGCAGGGCGTTTGAGTTTTGAAGTGCAAACACCTTATCAAATTTTCCGTCTGATGGCCGGAACATTACCATTGTTCCTTTTTCTATTATCCCCGTTTTATTGAATTTTATTTCTATTAGTTTTTCGGAGACGTTAATAAGTGGTTTTTCAAGCAGTTGATTGTAGTTATTCATGGACTCGATCCGCTGCTGGTAAGCAAGCTCTTCCTGATAGTAGTTTTTGGATACAAGGCTCACCTCCTGACGAACACAGATCACCACAAGGACTCCTATGAAAATGGCAAACCCAACGAATGCCACAATGATTGATTTCCCCCAATTCATAACGATGGTTTTATTGAATGACTTGACACTGGGCCAATGAATTTTACTTTTATTTTTTCCAGGAGCTTGCCTTGTCTATAAACACCCAGGTAAACTACCGTGCGTGCCGATGTGATATCAGCTGCTGGTATTTTTATAAAATATATTGTCTTAAGCAAGCCCTGAGCTGGAACTTCAATCGGGTTATTGTCAGGTTTGACCAGCGTTGCAGTAGGCGGTGATTCCACCTTCAGCTCCAGCGGCATGGCATCAAACGTTTTATTTACGAACTCTACATTATACAAGTTTGTAATCGAGCCATCATCACTTTTCTGGTATAAAGTCCCTGAGACTTTAAAGACATTGGTTTCCACCTCAGATCTTGTAATGAGTGAGAAACTCAGCAGACCGATTAGCGCCAATAGAACGAAACTATATCCGATAACCCGTGGCGTTAAAAGTTTTGTGATACCATTTTGTATGGAATTATAAGATGCAAAGCGGATCAAACCAGTTGGTTTATCGATCTTTATCATCACTTCATCACAGGAATCAATACAAGCAGTACAATTAACAC
The DNA here is from genome assembly GCA_025363495.1 of Cyclobacteriaceae bacterium. Lineage (GTDB taxonomy): Bacteria > Bacteroidota > Bacteroidia > Cytophagales > Cyclobacteriaceae > ELB16-189. The sequence goes on from JANYDR010000639.1 coordinate 2,443, forward strand.
ATTCGAGCTGCGTGCCATTACGAATATCAATTCCGGTGGGACAAACATGAACACAAAGTTTGCAATCAATGCAATCTCCAGTCTTGACTGGTTCGACGTCATTTTTTTTGAGCTTTCCCCTGGGCTCACCCCGGATCCAATCATACGCTACCACGATAGAATCTTTAATGAGCAATACTCCCTGGAGGCGTCCGTAGGGACAGACTGCAATGCACGCTTGCTCCCGGAACCGTGCATAAACGAGATAGAAAACAGTGGTAAATGCCAGGATGCCAACAAAGCCAGCAACATTTTCTGAAGGTGAATGTTGAATTATTTCGAGCGTCCTGCCAATACCCACGAGGTATGCCATGGCGGTATGAGCAATTAATAATGAGATAAGAATAAAAAGAGTGTGCTTAAAAATGTTCCGGCCCACTTTTGAAATGCTGGGTGGAGATTCTTTCAACTTTCGTTGCGATGCACCATCGCCTTCTAACCAGTATTCAATTTTACGAAAGACCATCTCCATGAATAGTGTTTGGGGGCACATCCAACCACACCATATCCGTCCGAAGACAACAGTGAATAAAATAATGAAGACAAAAAATGTTATCAGGGTAATAGCCAGTAACACAAAATCCTGTGGCCAGAAGACCTGACCGAAAATCACAAATCTTCTCTCTAAAAAATTCAGCAACAATAAAGGCTGTTCGCCAATGGTAAGAAAGGGTCCGCTAAAGAATAATGACAATAGAATTACCGTAACAACAATTCTTCTTCTATGAAGATTGCCAGACGGTTTCTTGGGGTACAGCCAGATACGCTTTCCTTTTTCATCTACTGTCGCTATAGTATCGCGAAACTCTTCATCGTATTGGTAAAGCTCCTGGCTGTCTTTCACGTTATTTTCTATTAGCCGCGATTTTCAAAGTGTCCAGGCGGAGGGAATCCAATCGCTGTTTGAATAGAGTGCCTTGTGGAGATTTTGCATTGGGTGGATTGCTTCCCTGCAGGCTCATGACATAAAACGCTACATCCCTTACATCTTTCTGACTCATAACTTTTCCCCAGGCAGGCATGGCTTTCTCCACGACACCATTTTTTATAGTTGAGAATACATTACCGATTTCTCCGCCATGGAGCCAGTATTCATCTGTGAGGTTGGGACCAATCGAGTTGCCACCACCATCAGCTCTGTGGCAAGAGCCGCAATTACTGCTCATGAATACAAGTTTGCCTCGTCCAATGATAGTTGCATCCTTTGTAAAGAGGAGGGTTTTTTCATCAACCACTTCGGCGGGTTGAGAGGCTTTCAAGATTCTCAGATCATCTTCAGCTTTTGTTATTTCATTCTGATACTCCTGAAGCGACAGAGGCAATGTGTCTGTTAAATGGTAGACACCCATATATATCAGTGCGAACACAATGGAACCATAAAACAATCCTTTCCACCAGGGTGGGAGATGATTGTCCAGTTCCTTAATCCCATCATAATTATGATCCAGTTCTATATTCTTTTCCTCTTCCAGTGGCACAAGAACATTTGCACGATCCCAGAATTTTGACCACCAGGAAGCAGCAGGAGTATAAACTATTCCTGTCCGTTGTGCTTTTTCTTTGGCGGCGTTTTGAATGAAAACATTGAGCACGCGCAACATCACAAATGCTACGATCAAGGTCAGGATAATCGTTATAACGACAAACGTTCCCACGAGATAGATTGGAAACATAGGACTATTGATGGGATCATCCCAGAATGTCTTTGATGTTGAAGAGGTCTCTTGCGCGAACGAGGTGAATGAACTGATCAGCAAGAGGGAAAGTGGCAATGCTATTTTTTTTAACGCCTTTCTTTCCCGTTCGTCCTGTTTTTTCTGACAGTTTTCGCATTTATTTTGACATTCCATTTTTGGGAGTTGTATTTCATTTTCACCCAGCGAGATGTTCTCTTTCTCTTTGGATTTTTTTTCAACTTTCTGGCAACACATAGCTAGTGGATTTTATTTGTTGTGCTTGAATCTGGTGCGTCGTCATTCAAGGGCATCTGTTTCATGGTGTTAATAAACCCCTTGTCGGCTGTAAACACGTACCATAACAGGCAGAGGAAAAAGAGAAAGAATATGACAAAGGAAATAACCGGCCAGATGGCGATGTTATCGATACTTTGAAGAATATTGTTGTACATAATCTATTGGTTTAATCTTCTTTTTTTACTTCCGCAGTTTTTTCAGCCTTAATATCTTTTCCAAGCCGCTGGAGATAGGCAATCAATGCTACGATTTCTGTTTCCGGCATTACTTCAATGGCATCGGCTTTGAGGTTGTCAGCAATGCCTTTTGCCTGCACATCAAGATCATCATTGGCAGTGGATTCATAGTTTTCTTCATAAGGAACTCCGACTCTTCGCAATGCCGTGATCTTTTTAGCTGTTTGATCTTTGTCGATCACTTGTTCGAAGAGCCAGGGATAGGGTGGCATGATAGAACCCGTGGAGACTGCGTCCGGAGCAAGCATGTGGTTATAATGCCACGCGTTGGAATATTTTCCGCTGGTCCGTTGCAAATCAGGACCTGTTCTCTTGGATCCCCACAGGAAAGGATGATCATATACATACTCACCGGCTTTTGAATATTCTCCATAGCGTTCTGTTTCAGAGCGGAAGGGTCGTACCATTTGAGTATGACAATTCACGCAGCCTTCGCGTATATAAATGTCTCGTCCATGAAGCTCAAGTGGTGAGTAAGGTTTTACACTGGCGATGGTTGGAATATTTGACTTGATTAAAAAGGTTGGTACCATTTCAATTGCGCCACCGATTAATATCGCGATAAGAGAAAGCACGGTGAATAATATTGGCTTATGCTCCAATATCCTGTGATGCCATCCGCCACTGCTTGGAGCATGATAGATCTTTGCAAGGGGCGCTGCTTCCGCTGCTTCATTGGGAATAAATTTTCCAGCGTATGCTGTCTTAATAAGATTGTATGTCATGATAATGGCGCCCGTGAGATAAAGGGCACCACCGACCGCACGCAGCATGTGTAATGGAAGTATCTGAACCGTTGTTTCAAGGAAGTTTTTGTAAACCAGGAATCCTTCTGCATTGAATTCTTTCCACATTAAGCTTTGCACAACACCCGAAACATACATCGGCAGTGCGTAGAAGATGATACCCAATGTGCCCAACCAGAAGTGAAGGTTAGCAAGCTTGGTAGAATATAATTTTGTGTCCCACATGCGCGGAACCATCCAGTAAAGAATTCCAAAGATTAAAAATCCATTCCATCCCAAACCACCGACGTGTACGTGTGCAACAATCCAATCGGTAAAGTGAGCTATTGCGTTTACGTTTTTAAGAGACAGAAGCGGGCCTTCGAGTGTTGCCATACCGTATGCCGTAACGGCAACGACCATAAACTTTAATACTGGCTCTTCACGGACGCGGTCCCAGGCACCTCGCAGTGTCATAAGTCCGTTTAGCATACCTCCCCAGGATGGAGCAATCAACATGATTGAGAAAACAACGCCGAGTGATTGAGCCCAGTCAGGCAATGAAGTATATAATAAATGGTGTGGACCAGCCCAGATGTATATAAATATGAGTGACCAGAAATGAATAATAGACAGTTTATAGGAATAGACTGGTCGGTTGGCGGCCTTGGGTAAGAAATAATACATCATTCCCAAGTAGGGTGTTGTTAAGAAGAAGGCCACAGCATTGTGACCATACCACCATTGTACCAGCGCGTCTTGCACACCGGCATATCCTGAATAGCTTTTAAAAAAATTAACCGGTATTTCATACGAGTTTACCAGATGCAAAACCGCTACTGTTATAAATGTGGCGAGGTAAAACCAGATTGCAACATACATGTGACGCTCTCTGCGTTTGATAATCGTACCGATCATGTTTGTTCCAAATACAACCCATATGACAGTAATGGCAATATC
>JANYDR010000681.1 GCA_025363495.1 Cyclobacteriaceae bacterium
GGGAAAGGATCAGATCATTGTAACGGAAGTTCCCTACCAGGTGAACAAAGCGATGATGATCGAGAAGACAGCCGCGCTTATCAATGAAAAGAAGATTGAAGGCATCACAGATCTGAGAGATGAATCAGACAGAGATGGGTATCGCGTAGTTTATGACCTGAAGAAAGACGCAATTCCAAATATCGTTCTGAATAACCTGTTCAAATATACTCAGCTACAATCCTCATTTGGTGTTAATAACGTAGCTCTTGTAAAAGGAAGGCCACAGACGTTAAACCTTAAAGACCAGATTGTTCATTTCGTCGATCACAGACATGAGGTTGTAGTCAGGAGAACTAAATATGAGTTGGCAGAAGCTGAGAAGCGTGCCCATATTTTGGAGGGTTATTTGATAGCGCTTGATCACCTCGACGAAGTGATTGCGTTGATTCGTAACTCCAAGGATCCTGAAGTAGCAAAAGTAGGGTTGATGGAGCGTTTCGGACTTTCCGAAATCCAGTCAAAGGCAATTCTGGAGATGAGACTTCAGCGATTGACAGGACTTGAGAGAGAAAAAATTCAAAACGAATACAAGGAAGTTAAGTTACTCATTGACCAACTCAACGAGATACTCGGAAGCGAATCAAAACGCATGGAGATTATCAAGGGTGAACTTGGTGAGATGAGGGAACGTTACGGCGATGCAAGAAGGACGCTGGTAGTGGCAAGCGAAGATGACATTACCGTGGAGGATATGATCCCGAATGAAGAGATGGTAATTACGATCTCCAATCAGGGATATGTTAAAAGGACACTGTTGTCGGAGTATCGTGCACAGGGAAGAGGCGGTGTTGGATCGAAAGGAGTGTCAACCAAGGAAGATGATTTTACGGAGCATTTGTTCATTGCTCATGCCCATCAATATCTTTTGATCTTCACTGCATCGGGCAAGGTATTCTGGAAAAAGGTTTATGAAATTCCTGAAGGCTCGAAGACTTCTAAAGGCCGTGCCATTCAGAACCTTCTTAATATTGAGCCTGGAGATTCTGTAAGGGCAGTTCTTAACGTTAAGAATATTGAGGACGAAAAATATATCAATGAGAATTTCGTAATCCTGTGTACAGAACAAGGAGTTATCAAAAAAACCTCTCTTGAAGCCTATTCAAGACCAAGGGCAAATGGCATAACTGCAATTACTGTTCACGAAGGAGATCGGTTATTGGAAGCGGCACTTACCAATGGCAAAAATCATATTATTATTGCGAAGAGTGGAGGAAAGGCGGTTCATTTTAATGAATCAGATGTCAGACCAATGGGTCGTACCGCTGCCGGTGTAAGGGGTGCTACGCTGGAGGGGGCAGATGATAAAGTTATAGGTATGGTTTGCATAAATCATGAAGATGCTAACTTGCTGGTCGTTTCCGAAAAGGGATACGGCAAACGTTCTTCAATTGATGATTACAGGATTACCCGAAGGGGTGGAAAGGGCGTAAAAACCATTAATGTCACTGAAAAAACTGGCAAGCTTGTTGCAATTAAGCAGGTAGGTAACAATGATGACCTGATGATAATCAATCGTTCGGGAATAAGTATCCGGATAAAAGTGGATGAATTGCGTGTGATGGGCAGAGCAACCCAGGGCGTGCGACTTATCAGACTCAGCGAGGATGATGCGATCTCTTCCGTAGAAAAAATACAGAAGATTGACGAAGTAGAAAATGGAAACCTAAATCAAACTGAAATATAAATCGACCTAAAATGAAAAAGATTGTTGTATTAATGCTTTTTGTGATCATCCCGGCGATGGTCTTCTCACAAGTTAAACCTAGCATTCCGAAAGCGGAAAAAGCCTTGCGGGAAGGAAAAATTGATGAAGCAAAAACCATTATTGATGCTACTACCACTTCTCAGGAATTTATGGTCGACAAAAAAGGCCAGCCTTCAAAAAATGCTGGAAAGGCCTGGTATATGAAGGCGTTAATTTATGCTGCTATCGATACTACCAGCAAGGATAAATGGAAATCCCTTGATCCAAATGCGTTTGCATCTGCCAAGGAAGCATTTGAGAAAGCAAAAGAGGTTGATCCTAAAGCTTCTTTTTTCGTAAGTGATGCAATGGGTTTACCGATGACCTTCGAAACAGTAAATATTTATTTAGCTCAAAAGTATTTTAATAAAGCTATCAGCGAATATCAGGAAAAGAAAAACTATAAACGTGCCTTTGAACTGACCGAGCAAACGTTGTACTTTATTCCTAATGACACATCTGTATTGCTTAATGCAGGGGTTTATTTTGGACCGTCAGCCGACGATTATGTTAGATCACTCGACTACATAAAATCATACATCAGCAAGGGCGGAAAAAATCCTGATGCATTTCTTCAGGCAATTTTTGTCTACCGTGATAAGCTTAAGGATAATGAAAAGGCCCTGGCTGCTACTAAGGAAGCCGAGGCCAAATTTCCGAACAACACTGAGCTCCCGAAGATTGAGTTGGACTTGTATGTTAAGATGAATCGCCTTCCGGATGCAAAGATTGCAATGGAAAAGCAGGTGAAAGTTGATCCAACAAATAAGGAAAACTGGTATTACCTGGCGGTGATCAACGGTGAGCTTAAAGATTTTCCAGCATCAAGGACGGCTTATGAGGAGGCATTGAAACTTGATCCAAGTTATTTTGATGCGGCATTTGGTTTGGCTGATGTTGTTTACATCGATGCCAAATTGGTTAAGAAGGATATGAACCAGCTGGGAATCACCGCAGATGATAAAAAGAAACGCTTTGAATTGGATAAGGTCTATGTTGAGAAGTTAAAAACAGCACTTCCTTATTGGGAAAGAGCTGAAAAGCTAAGTCCCGATGACTCCAAAGTATTGGATGTTTTGTTGGGTATCTATTCTGACCTTGACAATCAACCACAGGTTACCCGCGTTACCAAGCACATGAAAGCACTTGGATTGTTGGATTAACTGGTACTATCATCAAAAACTGAGCCGCCCTGATTTAATTAGGGCGG
>JANYDR010000009.1 GCA_025363495.1 Cyclobacteriaceae bacterium
CTGAACATGAATCAGTCTATCGCCTACGGTAACAACTGCTTGTTCAATATCAGGTTCCTCTATATTCATATGAAATCCATCCAGCATTACTTTGGCAGCAGGGTGATCGATATCTTTTATAAGCTTCATTACATCCAATGCGGTGTTGATCAGATCAGACTCAAAACGATTGAGTGGCTCAATGGCGATTTCCAGCCCGCGTTTTTCTGCCATGACACAAACCCTTTGAAGGTTAATCACGGCCCTGTCCCACTCGATCTTTCGTCGTGCCGGAGAGATGAGACGTGCTTTTCCAACAGCTGAATACATTGGACCTGCGAGAAACTTTGCCCCTATTGATTCGCATATCTCAAAGCATGAATTGATGTAGTAAAAACAAGTTTCATGAAATGATGGATCATCGTTTGTCAGATCACGGCTAGGTCCAAATGCCCCGCAGACCACCGGTTGAAGTCCATTTGCCACCAAAGCTTCTTTAACTTTTTTGCAATCAATGAGCGCTGGATCCTCCACAGGAATTTCAACAACATCATAACCCATCGCCTTTATTTTTGGGAATAGTGATATCGTTTCCGTTGTAAAAGGCGATGTCCATAACCAGGTACTTACTCCAAATTTTACAGGCAGACCCATCCTAAGGTGATTTCTATAATCTGAATGCGTTTCCAACAGATTCCATAGATCGAATACTCGCAGCTCGGAACTCTTAGAATTCTGCGAAAAATCTGGGAGTTAAATCTGTGGGAAATGTATTTACTGTTGTTCAAAATAATACACTCCATTCTTATTCGCTATCACAATATCCAGCTTGCCATCCTTGTTCATATCCTCAGTAACGAATTGTATCCCAACTCCGGAAGTGTCATCAATCAAGTGACGAACCCATACCGGCTTTTGCTTTCCATCTTTCAATAGCTCATACCAGTAAAGAACCGCTGGCTCCATGCCGCCCGGACCTCTTCCCTGATGTGAGAAGAATCGCTTGCCAGTAATAAAATCAGGCAAGCCATCGCGATTGACATCTTCCAATACTATACTGTGTGTTTCTGAATAAGAGCTATCTATTGTATGAGTTATGAATGAACTCACTTTATCCTTATCGAATACCTGCTCGTACCACCATATCCCATAAGCATGAGCGGAAGAGGCCAGCACATCGGCATCGCCATCTTTATCAAAGTCATAGACCAACATTTGGGCACACGCCTCTCCTAAATCTGCTTCATGAAATTTCCAGGGAGAAGACTTGATATCTTTTGGAGCTTCCCACCACCCACCGCGAATCATTACATCTTTTATTCCATCACCATTAATATCACCCCATCCCATGCCATGGGAGAATAATCCAACACCTTTTGAATTCTGTTCACTGATGGCGGTACGCTTCCATGTAACTTTTTTGGCTTTTACGGAGTGACTAAACCACGCCATTTGTCCAAGCTTCTCATTACCAAAAACAAGGTCACTCTTTCCATCACTATCAACATCCACCATCATCGGAGATTCATTTGAAGCGATGGAGTCAATGAGATTCCTTGTCCACATCATTTCTTTGCCCGCTGGATTTTCAAACCAGTATACTTCCTTGCCTGGAAAATCAAAACAAATCAGATCTACCCAGCCATCTTCATTTACATCCGATGCAAAATTGAGGAAGGAATCACTGTAACCTTTGGTGTAATCGAACTTCTTATGCTTCCAGATATCATGAGCTTTCCATTCCGGCGCCTCAAACCATCTTGCACCGGCAATGATATCCATTTTCCCATCTTTGTTGACATCACCAACCGTGGCACCTTCAGTATAAAACTCATCCCATAGATGGAATTTTTTAAATTTAATGTCTTTGCCTGCTGTTTGAGCAATCGTGTTGTGAGTCAATGATATCCCGAAAAGGAATGTCAGTATCACGAGGGAATGTTTTTTTATATTATTCATCTCATTGCGAATTATAAATTATGAATTATGAGTTAAGTAAATAAGCCAACAATGCGTTGAATTCATCTTGCGAAAGAGATGTTCCAAAATTGTCGGGCATAACCGAAAATCTTGAAGCTTTTTGTTCGGTAATATCTTTTTTAGGAACCGAAAATTCCTTTCCCGCAAAATCAGCAAAGACGATTACCGCTCCTTCTTCACGACGGAAGAGTCCAGTTAATACCTTTCCATCTTTTAGTTTAATAGTATAACTTCTAAACGCTTCAGAGATATTTCGATTTGGATCAAGTATTTTTTCAGCAAGCGCTTCAGCACCACGCTTACCTATTCCATGGAGCTGTGGTCCTATACCAGTTCCTGAAGAGCTTACACGGCGATGACATATAGCGCAATTCCTGCCAAAGACGTTTTGTCCTGAATCTATTGGAATAGCAGCCACATTGGTCGCCTTAAACGCTTTCAGGCGGACCTCAATTAATGCCTGTCGCTCACCGTCAATCGGATCGAGGCTGGCCGTCAGGGCCTCATATTCTTTCTTCTGTTTAGGAGAAATATTCAATAGTATCCTTTCTTCAACTTTTGGATCAAGAAGTGTGCGCGAAGCAAGTTCCCCTTTTCTTACCTGTTGGAATATTATATCCCGTCCTTCGGATGAACTTGATAATGCAGTTACGATAGCGATTTGCAAATCAGAAGGAGCATGTTTTACCTGTGCTAATACTTTGTTTAAGGCAGGTCCCTGAAACTCACCTGCTACTGCTACAATTCTTTTCCGAAGGTCAAGTGTAACGGAGTCATTTTGCAAAATGCTTTCCGCCAGGCTCATGTTTCCGGTTGCATTGATTTTCAATAATGATCGCAGCGCAGCGGTCTTAACCTCAATGGCTGAAGTAGGTGCTTCAAGATAATTCCTCAGGGATGGCTGAAGGGAATTTATTTTGTAATCACCAGCAAGTTGTATGGCAAACTTTTGCTGCGCTGTTTTTTGTGCAATCTCTTCTCTCCTCCAGTCTTCGGCGTTCTCCTTATTTTTTTCTTCAGTCTTTTCGTCTGCGGTTATTAAGACTCCCGGAGGATATTTTTTAATCAGGCCTCCTGATATTTCTGCTCCCCATTTCTCAAAAAGAGTTGGGTTTCCTTTCCCACCGCGCTCTGCAATTCCCTCCTGAATTCCTTTAAAGATTAATGCCTTTAGATCAACATCATTTTCACTTTTCTTCATAGCATTTGCCATGACTTCATTCAACTGAGTTTCTGGAATAAATCTTGTTATGTGCTTATAAGCCAATGGGATTTTAGCATTAGCAAGCTGATTGTTTGTCAGGTATTTTGCCATGAACTGAGCGGCGGGTGCAGAAGGAACGTCAATCATCACGAAGGCCATCGAACCGGCATCTTCCGGCTTCCATTCCTTAGCAACTACTTCTTTCAAAAGAGCGTCATTCCGCAAAAGGTTTCTTAACACCAGACGAGTTGTATAAATAAGATGACTGTCAGATTCAGGCAAACCATGTTGCAGTGCAAGCACAGACTCTACTGAAGCAAGACTCGGATATTTCATCATTAATTCAGTCGCCGCCCGCTGTACATGGGGATCATTATCTTTCAACGCGCTTACTATCAGCGGATAGAACGTGCCAACATCTGGTTTCATTTCTGCCAGGACCCTAAGCGTATGCAGGCGGATCATTGGGTTTGAACTGGCCAGCGATTTTTTAAGAATATCGTCTGTTATTGCGTTAAGACGATACAATACCCACTGCGCATGAATATATTTTCTGGGACTCGTTGTTTTATCTTCCAATAACGCCTTAAGAGAAGGAATTGCATCAGCACCAATCCTGTCGGCAAGCTGGTCAGAAGCGGTCATTCTGGTTGGTAAATTATTAACATCAATTGCGGCCAGCAATTCATTTAATGTCGCCACGCTTAAATCTTTCACCTGGTTCTGCCCACCTTTATAAGTAATTCGCCAGATTCGTCCCCTTTGTTTATCTCTCTTCGGATGCCCAAGTGGTACTTCATAATGACCAATGATGGCATTATAAAAATCAGCGACATACATGGCACCATCCGGTCCTATTTTTATATTCACCGGACGGAACCACGGATCCTCACTTTTTATAAAATCAATTTCAGATTTACCAACAGGAGAAGAGCCATTCCACACCGATGAATAGCGATGCACTCTGCAATTGACAACATCACCAATAAAAAAATTTCCCTGAAATTCCTTTGGCCATTTAACATCTGCGTATTGTGTTATACCACAAAGGGCCGTCGCTTCATTTTCGAGTGACTTCATATCTGGTGCAAATGCCATGATTTCTGCTTTTCCAAAATGAGGATAATCCGCACCTGTGATCAATTGGTAAAGCGGCGAGCTATGGCTGTCGGTTGAATACACATAACCGAGAGAATCAAATACCAGCCCGAAGGGATTCACCTGTCCGTAAGTCAACTGCTCTACCCTGCTGCCATCAAGTTTAAACCTGAATGTGTTTCCCGATACCATTCGAATAGAATCCCCATCAGTACCTGCTACTGTTGAACGGTTTGTGAAACCATGGCAAACATGAACCCACCCATCATATCCCCTCATAAAATTACTTACCATTCCATGAGTATCCTGATAGCCAAACGGACCATAGAGAACTTTCTCCTTATCAAGTTTACCGTCATTGTTCGAATCGGTGTATTTATAAATACTTGGTATGCTGAATGTAACCGCTTCATCATTCAGTGGAAGAATTCCAATTGGAATGTTTACTGTATCAACAACATCAGTGAATTTATCCGCTTTGCCATCGTGATCTGTGTCTTCCAGTATTGTAATACGGTCTGTTCCTTTAGGTGTATGCGAAGATGGAAAAGGATACTCAAAGGATGAAGTTACCCACAAGCGTCCCTTTGCATCAAACGCGAGGTTAATAGGCTTATCAATATTTGGTTCGGAAGCGAATAAAGTAATTTCAAATCCGGCAGGAACCTTCATTCCAGCCAACTCTTCCTCTGGCGTGCGAGCGTCTGTAGAACGAATATTTTCAGTGAACTTATCACCGCTGTACTTGCTGTCATCATCCTTTACTTCCGTCGATTTTCCACAACTGATAAGTAGAAAGGAACAAATGACTAGAAACAGAGTTAGTAACCAGTTACATTTCTTATACATTGTAAAGTCTTTTTTATAATCGTCGATAGTTGTTTGTTGATCGTCGTCGATAACCATCAACTATTCCAACAACCAATATCCCAATATCCTTCAATTCAATCCTATTGTTTCTTGCTTATTTCTGACTGTTTTTTAACATTTAATTGAAAATGGAATTAACTTAAAGGTAAAAATTGACACAATCGTGAGAAGTTTCGTTCGCAAATCAGCTATCCCTGATTCAAAGACATTTGTTATAAAAGATCTCATTGCTCCTTATTTTGATCCAAACTGGCATTTTCATCCGGAGTATCAGCTGTTTTTAGTTATGAAAGGAAGAGGTACCCGGTTCGTCGGAGACAACATCAAACACTTCAAAGAAAATGACATGGTCTTTACCGGGCCCAATCTTCCCCATCTTTGGAGAAACGATAACGCTTACTTCAAGAAGAATGACGCCAAACAAACCAGGGGCATTGTAATCTATTTTCAACCTGATTTATTGGGTGCTTCCGTGCAACAAAAAGAAGAAATGGATATGATAAGGCTCTTGCTTAAAAAATCCGACAGAGGCCTTGAGATCAGGGGTGAAACAAATAAGCTGGTTGGTAAATGGATGCAGGAACTTGTTCATTTGAAAGGCATTGATAGTATTATCCAGCTTTTGAAAATATTACAAACCCTGGCAACGTCAACTGATTGTCATCCCATTGCCCACGCTGGATATGTTAATCTCAACAAGGAATCAGAAACGGGAAGGATGACACAAGTTTATGAGCATGTTATGAAGAATTTTACGGGAAGCGTGAGGCTGGAAAAAGTAGCAGCCATTGCCAACATGTCCGTGAGCTCATTTAGTCGTTATTTTAAATCAAAGGCAAATAAATCATTTTCTGATTTTCTATGTGAAATAAGAATTGGGCATGCATGCAAAATGCTTCATGAAGAAGAAATGAGTATAAGCCAGGTATGTTATGCAAGTGGATTCAATACTCTTTCAAATTTCAACAGGCAGTTCAAAGAAGTGACTGGTAAAACTCCGTTGCAATACAAGAAGGTATATCTTGATTCGTTGCCTGCGGGAAGGCGTGGATGAATAGATTATTTATAGTGTCCACTTCGTAGATGCTTTACCGCGAAGGCGCTAAGGCGCGGAGACGCAAAGTCGTGCGAAATCTAATTCTAGCTCTGTATCTCTGCGCCTTAGCACCTCCGCGTCTCCTGCGGTAAGAGACTGCAGCGAAGCTGAATTTACAACAAGATCAGAAACACGAAGTACCAAAGGCTCGGGAAGCAAGATCAATTATCCAACCCGCCTCTCCTCGTCGCCTTCTTTTGCTCCGGCCACGCACCAGGTTTGCCCGTCTTTACATCAATCGGCAATACACTTCTATCCCGTGAAGTTCTGTTCGGATCTTCGCTTGCTTGATAAGCCAATACAGCAGCAAGAATTGCATTGTTACGCACATCATCAAACACAATTTTGTCGTACGTGTCCCGATTGGTATGCCAGGTGTACGTTCCATATGACCAATTCAATGAGCTCAACGAAAATGCAGGAACACCGACGGCGATAAATGAAGCAAAGTCTGACCCACCACTGCCAGGCGCTCCGGGGAATTTGCTGTCAGTGATATATGAACGTGTTGTCTCGGGAACTTTTGTGAGCCAACGACTAATGTATTCATACGAATTTAAAAAACCCTGACCTGAAATACTGATCGCTCTTCCGGTTCCATTGTCCTGGTTGAACACTGCCTGAATATTCGGCATCATCTCAGCATGATCTTCAACGAATGCTCTTGATCCATTAAGACCTTGCTCTTCACTTCCCCAATGACCTACCAATATTGTTCTTTTTGGATTGGGATATACTTTTTTCAAAATCCTTATTGCCTCCATCATTGTCAATGTTCCTGTCCCGTTATCAGTTGCACCCGTCCCTCCATCCCAAGAATCAAAATGAGCCGACAGAATTACATATTCATTAGGTTTCTCAGAACCTTTTATTTCTGCTATTGTATTGAAGGTCGGAACAACACCTGTTTCTTTTGAATCTCCTTTCACACTGATCTTTGGGACAGGGCCCGTTTCAGCAAGACGATAAAGCAACCCATAGTCTTCCACTGAAATATCTACTGTAGGAATTTTTTTTGTGGAAGCACTGAATATTTTATTTACACCGAAACCTTTTGACCATAAGCAGGCAACAACTCCTGCGGCTCCCGCTTTCTCCAACGCAGCTGGTAACGTGCGTGTAGTGTAGCCAGTCTTCTTGATACGATTTGTCCAGGCATCAGTCTGAACAGTGCGTGCTGCCTTCATTTTTTCGAACGATTCTTTAGTGCCAAACTCCTCCCAGTTATAGTCGGGTCGGCCGGTGGGCTGGTTCATTGAGATCATTACGAACTTGCCCTTTACCGATGGAAGCCATTTTATGAAAGCCAGGGAATCGGCTACATCGGCAATGATAATTACTTCTCCAATTATAGCTTTACCGCCAGTTGAAGGGCTCCATGCCAATTGTGTGCCTTCCACCGTTTTAACTCTTGGGTAAACCATATCTATTTGGGAAGCTCCCCGCTCCCAGCCTCTCCATTCTCCCCACTTCTCGTTCCTGGCCGGAATGCCCCACGAAGTGTATTTGGCCACCGCCCAGTCATGTGCCTGCTGCATTTGTGGTGAACCAACAAGGCGTGGTCCGATTCCGTCAACCAGCTCGTGAGCAAGCTTTTCTAACTGAGAATTCTCAATTGACTCTTTAACAATACTTTCCACGACCGGGTCCTTTGTTTGAGCAATTGTCAAAAGGTGCCAGGTTAGCATCAGGGCAATAAAAAACGCTTTTCTCATAATATTAAATAGGTTAATAAGTTAAAGAAAGGTGCTTTACTCCAAATAGGAGACATAAAAATGATGAGTGGTCTGACACGGAATTACTTCTCCATGATCATTGTTATTCCTTGTCCACCTGCCGCGCAGACGGAAATAAAACCACGACCGCTACCTTTTTCATTTAAGAGTTTGGCCATCGTAGCAATAATTCTTCCACCGGTTGCCGCAAAGGGATGAGCCGCTGCGAGGCTGCTGCCTTTCACATTTAATTTATCTCGGTCTATGCTTCCTAATGGTTGATCGAAGCCGAAAAGTTTTGTGAGCTCAGCACTTTCCCAGATTTTTAGTGTTGCCAAAACTTGAGCAGCGAACGCTTCATGAATCTCATAGAAATCAAAGTCTTGCAGTGTTATGCCAGTTTTTTTAAGCATACGCGTCGACGCGTAAACAGGTGATAATAATAAGTTCTGCTGGTTCTTTACATATTCAATGGCAGCAATCTCAGCAAACGTAATATATGCCAGCACGGGCAATCCATGTTGCTTCGCCCAATCTTCACTTGCCAGCAATACACACGATGCACCGTCTGTTAACGGTGTCGAGTTACCTGCTGTCAGAGTTCCGTTTACTTTATCAAATGCTGGTTTAAGCTTGGCAAGTTTTTCCACACTTGAATCACTCCGAACATTGTTGTCTTTCTCTAGCCCGGCAAACGGAGTTAGCATGTCTTTAAAGAAACCTTCCTCATAAGCTTTTGTCATCTTTTGATGGCTTTGTAATGAAAAGGCATCCTGATCCTCACGCGATATGCCATAATACTTAGCGGTCATCTCGGTGTGTCCACCCATGGCCAGACCTGTGCGAGGCTCAACATTGGCGGGAGCAACAGGATAAATATCTTTCAATCTTATTTTCAGAATTTGCTTGAGCCTGTCGCCGGTAGTTTTTGCTCTTCGTGCCGCCAATAATATTTTTCTTAGCTTCTCTCCTAATACTAATGGAACATTACTCGTTGAGTCCGCACCGCCAGCAATTCCCACTTCGATTTGACCGAGGGCTATCTTATTGGCTATATAAACAGCGGCTTCAATTCCGGTATCACACGCCTGCTGAATATCACACGCAGGAGTTGCCGGATCGAGTGATGTGCTCATAACAGATTCTCTCATGAGATTAAATTCCCAGCTATGTTTGATCACTGCCCCGCCCGCAACTTCACCTAATAGTTGTCCATCCAGATGGTAGCGATCAATCAATCCTTTTATTGAGGCCACCATCATGTCCTGATTACTTGCATTTGCGTATGCTGTATTCTGGCGTGCAAACGGAATGCGGTTATATCCCACTACCGCTACTTTTCTAGTTTGTTTGTTGGGGAGCATTGTTTTTATATAAAATTAGTCCTGTATAGAAATCATTTCAAATTTATTCAATGAAAAAGTCACCGGATGCCCGTTGCCAGGTGCTCGAATAAACGACTCAAATAAAACTAGATCGGTCTTTCAAATTCGAAAGCGGGCATTCCCTTCGCACCGCAGTTTCGCAAAACAAAAAGAGATCCGGCTAATGGCTGCTTCTCAAGTTGCTCTTCGGTTAGTTCTTTTCTTGCGGTCGTGATATACAAGTCTTCCAGGTTGTCACCGCCAAATGTGCATGAGGTCACGCGTGCGACGGGCATTGAAATCTTATTGATCTTTTCTCCAGTTTGGGGATTCCAGCGGCTCACCTGCCATCCATCCCAATGAGCAATCCAAAGCATACCTTCAGAATCAATGGTCATCCCGTCGGGATATCCATCTTGTCTGGGGATTTTTATGATTACTTTTCTATCGCTGATTTCTCCCGTACCTTTCTCATAGTGAAATGAGACTATTTCCGACGTCGGCGTGTCGATATAATACATTGTTTTCTGATCAGGACTCCAGGCCAAACCATTAGAAATCGTTACGCTTCCTATTTTTTTTGAAACAGATAGATCTTTCTCAAGAACATAAAGATTTCCGGCTTTTGGTTCTTCTGTAAGTGACAATGTTCCTGCCCAAAAGCGTCCTTCAGGATCAACCTTGCCATCATTAAATCTGTTATTTGGCAAATGAGCCTCCGGATCAGTAATCCTTTGAATTTTTTTACTTTCCCTATCAATGAAGGCAAACCCACTCTTCAAACCAGCTATAAAAGTTCCGTCACTGCAAATAGCTATTGAACCTACCATCTCGTTTAACTGAATCGTAGTATGCTTTTTCGATTCAATAGAATATTGATGAATATGTCCGTTTAAAATATCGATCCAGCAGATGACTTTGCGTTTTGCATCCCATACAGGCCCCTCTCCCAAAAGGCATTTGTAATCTAAAACAACCTCGGCTTTTGAACTATCGTTTACCATGAATGATCAGGTGCTTGCGGAAATATCCTTAACAAAGAAATAAATAAAAAGCTTAATAAAAGATGACCAAAGCTAAGAAGTATTGAAGTCCGCAAGTTTGTCGGTTTGGAGGCTTTCAGGCCTTATATTGCAACAAACTTATTGTCATTATGGGCAAGCATAAATGGTTCTTTCTTTTATCGGCATTTGTTTTTCTGCTGCCCGGAATGGCTTTTCTTCTTCAGCCTTTACCCACGTCAATTACTTCTCTTCACTTCCTCGGAGATTTTGAAATTCCTTTCAATCAATCATTTAAAGGAACGACAATCGGTGGCCTGTCAGGCATTGATTACGACCCAATTAAAAAAATCTATTATCTGATCAGTGACGATCGTTCGCAGATCCACGATGCACGTTTCTACACTGCCAAAATATTTTTTGATCAAAATGGAATTGACAGTGTTCGGTTTGTGAGAGTGCAAAAAATGCTACAACAAAATGGCAAAGCATATCCAGGTTCCGAACTGGATCCAAAAAATACGCCTGACCCTGAAGCAATACGCTACAACGCTGCAAGCCGTCAGTTATTCTGGTCAAGTGAAGGTGAGAGGACTGTAACAGAGAAAAATACAATCCTGAGTGACCCCTCTATTACGGTGATGGACCTTAAAGGAAACCACATTGAAAAATTTCCAATCCCCTTAAATCTTTCTATGCAGGCAATTGAAAAAGGTCCAAGAAAAAATGGTGTCCTGGAGGGGTTGACATTTTCATCGGATTACAAAACTCTTTTCACCTGCAGTGAGGTGCCATTGCATGAAGATGGTCCTGAAGCCGATGTTATTGAAAATAATGCTTTCGTGCGCTTCTTTAAATATGACGTCGCAACAAAAAAGAATATCGCTCAATATGCATACCATCTAGACCCTGTCGCCTATAAAGCAAATCCTGAAACTGCATTTAAGATCAACGGTATTCCAGATATACTTTATCTGGACCAGAACAGGCTACTGGTAATTGAAAGATCTTTTTCTACTGGTCGGCTGCCATGCACGATTGAAGTAT
>JANYDR010000031.1 GCA_025363495.1 Cyclobacteriaceae bacterium
ATTTGCCAGGGTAGTATTGAAAGTAAAAAATGTCTGGAATGGATTGACTCCAGAAGAAAAAAAAGTAGCCCGCTTTAGTTTCGACGCAAGGTTCAAGTGCAAAGACGGTCATTACAAACAAATTTTACAGAATTGCCATGCATTGTCAATAAGTCCCAAAGGAAAACCTTACGTGCTTCTTTTTGCCTCCACAGATATTACCCCTTACAAGAAAACGGAGGCTATGAACTATTCCTTCGAGGTAATACGTGGAGGACGTTTTGTAACCCTATTGGATGGCAGCATGCATGATGAGACGATGCCTCTTTCTGCCCGTGAAATTGAAGTCCTGCAACTAACATCCGAAGGGCATCCTGAAAAAATAATTGGCGATATGCTTTCTATAAGCACGGAAACCATCAAAACTCATAGAAGAAACATGCTTCAGAAGACAGAAGCAAAAAATAGTGTAGAACTGGTACGCATTGGTATTGCCAATGGTTGGATCTGAAGATTTACCACGAAGCACAAAACACAAAGAAGACACTAACATAATGGCGACCTATTTCTTGATAAATTTTATCTGATGAACAGTAGCCGCATCGTGAATTTCCAACAGATAAAACCCTGAAGGGAGGTGATCGATTGAAGCTCGATAGAAATCACCATTCTTTTGAAACGCGATCGAATTAATCTGACCCATCATATCCAGTATAGATGAACCAATAATTTCATGTTCCATTCCCCGCACATCGACATAATTCAGAGCAGGGTTTGGGTAGACCATTATACTTTCTGACGCAGACTTCAAATCTCCTGCTACAATAACGGGGGCATCCAATGAAAAAGCACTGATGCAATCATCAACCCTTGCTTGAACACTATATACGCCAGGAGTGCCAATACTTAGCGTAACAGCTGTCGCAGAGGGGACAATGACTCCGTTCAGGTACCATTGATTACCTTCTGACGCACTGGATGTTAAGAGGGGAGCTTCGGTGTTGGCGTTTGAAATTACTATTGTTGGCTTAACCGGCTTAATGCAAAAGCTTTGATCAACGGGAGTTGCGGCAACATAATTTGAATTCCCGTCCTGGCTGGCCGTGATAGTTGTTCTGCCAGGTTTTATAATTGTTATCTGATTTCCGGTAATTGCTATTTTGTTGGATGTGGTCGAGTAACTTAAAGCTAATCCGGAACTCGCAGTGGCAGTTAATGCAAACTCAGTATCACCAACTGTTTTATCGTCCAGTGCGGCAAATGTAATGGTCTGGTCATTCTTCGTGAACTGAAAGCGAGCAGAGACAGGTAAGTGATCTGACGTCGAGTTCATATAATTGGAAACATAGTTCCTTGCATCCTCGACTGCGATAGAGCTGTTCACATATAAATTGGTCAATTCATTTGAGGTGATGATATGATCGAGAAAACTGTTGGAATTCGGAAAACTATACGCTCCTGCCTGACTCAACGCATAGGTTAGAACATTGAAATTAGCAGCGTCATCTACAAATGGTTTATAGGAAGATGCTGCCCCCACATTAATAGAGGCATCAACGTCATCGTTATAATCTCCTAAGAGAATAATATTATCGTTTGGGTAATTGGCCACAAGAGAATCATGCAACACCTGCACATCATATTTTCTACGATCATAATCTACCTGTGCAGAGCCGGATTTAGCATGGACGTCAATCATTATTATTTTTTTTGTAATGCCGTTGACAGTAGCGTTAATGGTGATCATAAATGGAAGTCGCCCTGATGACCAAAAGCTGGAACTTGTACCTCCAGGATAAGAGGGAAGCGTAATAGTGCCTGCCTGAATATTGTCATATAACTTTGCAAACATTACTCTTGAGCTTAATATCTGAACTGTGCTTGTATTATAAATAAAACCAACTTTCTGTGGAGGGAAATTTGGATCCGGCGCTTGAAAGGAATACGACCAGCGTGGCGATAATATTTTGTCATAACCCAGAAGATTTGCCACCAATTGATTAAAGGCATCATCATCCGACACTTCCTCTACGCCGAAGATGTCGCTGTTAAGAGTCTGCATTACGGTAGTGACATTGCCGACCTGTAATGCATCATCGGTTGGTCCGAACTCATTACCGCCTGCATCTCTCGCATCAGTGCCAAAGAATTCTAAATTATAACACGTAACATCAAATGTTTCTGATTTTGGATAGGACGTGCCGATCAATGAACCATAAGAAGCATCCAGCCCGATACCTTTAAAATTAATGGAACCTGTCCAGCTTAATTTCTTTGATGCAGGGGAAAGCCGGACGTAAATTATTTTCCCTGATGAAGCATCTGCCTGAGAGACTATCTGTGTTGCGCCAAATGCCGAGTTATCAGTTGAGACTTCATATCCATCTGGGGCCGATACGGTTATATCTCCATACCCATTTGACACAAAGGTGAAATTCTGGGAAGCGGAATGACTTCCCGTTATGACATCTCTAAAAGAAAATGAAATGCGGGGCACATCGAGATAACTTGAAATATCTTCAATCTTCCAGTCATCGAACGTCCATCGTGAAGCTGCTGTAGTATTTGATGTATAGACCAACGCAATGTAGACAGATGACTTGGGAAGTATGATGTTGGATGATTTCGTCCATAACGAGGAGTTGGTTGCTGGAAATTTTCCATCAATAGCAGTCCATGTTGCCAAGGCGGGATCACCGAAGCCAACATAGTCAGAAGAATATTTCAATTGCAATCCATCACCGTCAAACGCAGAGATCGTCCAAAACGAGAGCGCTGGAAAATCTACAAAGGCTGTAAGATCCAATAAGGGAGAGATAAGCCAATCTTCATTGTTTTGTGAAGTAGTTGCAAAGCCATTCATCTGGACCGCTTTATCGACAGTTGCAGCGGTACATCCCGCAAGGCATGAACGTCCGAAATTGGTTGTTGCCCAAACCTGCTGACCAACTTTACTGTATTGAGTCCAGCCGCTGCTTGTTAGGAACGAAGCATCGTTAAAATTTTGATTAAACGGATCAAAGGACGTTGCAGAAAGCGCTATCTGCTTATCTGTTGCGCCAGCGGAAGAATGTGTAATCGTTCCTATCTGCACTCCTGCACTTCCACCCGGATTGAATTTTATATAAATCGTTTGAGGGGCGGCGGCTATCAAAAGAGTTCTGTTAATTGAAATTGTTGAAGCATAACTCACGTTATCTATGGAGATAAGAAAATTTCCTGACACCAATACACTGACATCCTGCGTTAAGTTATTGGCAATTATCGAATACGACATTGATGCTGACTGCTTTGCTTTGTCCGTCACGCCCGGAAAAATAAAAGAAGAGATTGAAGGAATAATAGCAGGCACCGTAGATATCGTTGTTGTTACATTCAACTCTGACGGACTGATTTGCAAATTACCAGGCGTATCCTCCCCTACCACATAGATGTCATAATTTGTAGATGCGTCCAGGCCAGTAATTGTTTT
Source organism: Cyclobacteriaceae bacterium (assembly GCA_025363495.1). GTDB lineage: Bacteria > Bacteroidota > Bacteroidia > Cytophagales > Cyclobacteriaceae > ELB16-189. The sequence goes on from JANYDR010000031.1 coordinate 3,452, forward strand.
GGAAATATTGGTCAATGCTATTACCACTGATATAACCCCTTTTATTAAAACATTATTACCACTATCATCAATACCCGCTTTTATCTGAGCGGCAGTTGGAGATACGGATGCATCGGCCAAAACAATATAGTACACTTTACCAATCTCATTCTGGTTTACAATCAGGTCGAATTTATTTTCTGTAATGTTTGCAGACGCTGGATATCCAGTGGTAAATACCGGAGCGGTAACATCGGGCTCAATACTGCTCAGAGAATTCTGAGGTTGTGGGATACGTGTTATAAAATCATTTGCATTGTTATTACTGTCATAACCATTTCCTAAATACTCGTCAGCGCCTCCAGCAATCATTGTAGCACCAGTCGATGATGCTTTACCTTTTCTTTCTGCAGAAGTCGTATTGGTAAGAACTGGAGCCGGCGCTGAACCTTCAGAACAATTTGCGGTAGGACCAAAACCAATTTCATCAACCAGACTTCCCGGACACGCACCCGTGAGAGCTGTGGTGGAACTTACGAGAGCAACTTTGCCTGAAGTTCCTGAAATAGCAATTGTTCCCGTGGCATCGGGTGTAGGTAAACTGACTGTTCCTCCGGTGCCGATTGCTTCCTGGATTAGGTAATAACTTTTAGGCGCGATAGATCCTGACAAGTTTGTTACTTGCCATGTGCCGCTTCCTGTCGCCGCTATATATTGGACGCTCCAGCCTGTTAGAGAGACAGGTGAGTTTGTCGGATTATAAAGCTCGATAAAATCATTTTTGTAGATGGCACCAGCGTTACCGCCTCCACCATAGACCTCGCTTATCACTACATGCTGGGCTGATGCCTTATGGTCAAATAATATTAAAACAACTAAGGTGGCAGATTGTAATATTCTTTTCATAGTCAGTTTTTTTATTTACAAACGAAGACAAGGCGCGTTGATGAGAAAACTCCAACACTGGCCAGGAATAAAACTAATCATGTTATGATTTCTTCGTCGTTCGGAAAACCTGACATTCTGCAAACAAAAAAGCCACCGATCGGGGCGATCGGTGGCTCTTAACAAACTATTAAGTGAAATTATTTCGTAAAACTAAAAACGTTCTGCCCTTTCAGTGATGCAACTCTTCCTCCACTCAAGGTAGTCTTCGTCCAGGTCAGGGTCAATTTCAATGTAGTATCCGTCACCTCAACGTTCACTTCTATTCCATCGTCTCGTTTAAATTTTGTACCATCGGTGGCTGTGAACGACCATGTCCCAGATGAAGGCCAAACCGATCCACCATTCGTTGCTGTGAAAGTTGAGCCATCAAATTTAATCGTGAGACCTTTGTAAACACCCGACTGGTCTACGCCGTCAACACTTACGCTTTGTATTTTCCAAGTCGCGGCTGTCAGTTTTGTTTTTTACAGCATCCTGGGCGCTCGAGGTGGCTGGCGATGAATTTGATCTGATGTACGGCAATGCGATCTTGTATTCTTAAAAGATATATCCCTGTAGTTATTTTTACGACTGCATTTCCCGACTATGCAGTTCGCGCCATCAAGTACGCTTGCCTTGAGTACCTTTTAAAACCAATACAACAGGATGAATTAATTGAGGCGATCCGAAAATTCAAGGAAAAAAGCACACTCGTGGCCCATCCTCAGCAAATTGAAACTCTTTTGCATAATCTTAAGGAGCCGAACAAACCAAAACTCTGTATACCCATTTCAGGAGGGTTCGCTTATTTAAATAAATCAGAAATCGTAATGTGCAAGGCGGAGGCAAATTACACGCTTATTTACGGCCTCGGCGGCGAGAAGCTGCTGTGTTCCAAAAACATCGGATCGATTGAAGAGATGCTCGATGATGAAAATATGGTGCGGTGCCATAAGTCGTATCTTATTAATATAAACTATGTTAAAAAAATTCAAACCAGGGATGACTGCCGCGCCTATCTTACCGATGGACTTTTCGCCGAAATTTCACAACGAAAAAAAGAAGAACTCCGAGAGAAACTCCGAAAACTCGGCTCATAATAAAAGCCAGTGAAAGTGTCACTGGCTTTTTATTTTATTGCAATAAACTTCTGTTACATTCCCTTCACAACTTCTTTAGCAAATTCCGAACATTTCAACAGCGTTGCCCCCTCCATCTGACGATGGAAATCATACGTAACACGTTTGGAAGCAATCGCATTTTCCAGTCCCTTGTAAATCAATTCGGAAACTTCCAGCCAGCCCATGTATTCAAACATCATGGCGCCTGAAAGAATTACCGAACCAGGATTAACTTTATCCTGACCAGCATACTTAGGCGCTGTTCCATGAGTCGCTTCGAAGATTGCAAAACCAGATTGGTAGTTGATATTTCCACCTGGCGCAATACCAATACCACCTACAATGGCAGCGAGTGCATCTGAAATATAATCTCCATTTAAATTAAGAGTCGCAACCACCGAATATTCATCAGGACGCAACAAGATCTGTTGCAAGAATGCATCTGCGATAGAATCTTTAATGATCAATTCATGACCATCTTTCTTAATAACCTGCCATGGACCACCATCAATTTCGACAGCACCGTACTCACGCTTCGCAAGAGCATAACCCCAGTCACGGAAACCTCCTTCAGTGAACTTCATGATATTCCCTTTGTGCACCAATGTCAGGCTGGGCTTCTTGTGCTTAAGAGCAAAGTCCAACGCTGATCTTACAAGTCGTTCCGTTCCTTCAATAGAAACCGGTTTGATGCCAATACCGGATGTTTCAGGAAAACGTATTTTCTTATATTGTTTAGGAAAGGATTCTTTGAAATAAGACATGAATTTCTTGTTGTCTGCAGAACCCTGCTCAAATTCTATACCCGCATAAATGTCTTCTGTATTTTCGCGGAAGATTGTCATGTCGGTTTTCTGAGGTTCCTTAACAGGAGAAGGAACACCCTTGAACCAGCGTACAGGACGCAAACAAGCATATAGATCCAGGTCCTGACGCAGCGCCACGTTTAATGAACGGATACCACCGCCAACCGGAGTTGTCAATGGTCCTTTTATACCAACAAGATATTCCTTGAATGCAGCCAGCGTTTCTTCCGGCATCCAGTTACCAGTTTTATTAAAAGCTTTTTCACCAGCAAGAACTTCTTTCCACTGGATTTTCTTTTTGCCGTTGTATGCTTTCTCTACTGCTGCATCAAATACTAATTGTGATGCTGGCCAAATATCCACACCTGTTCCGTCACCTTCGATGAAGGGTATTACTGGCTGGTCTGGTACGGTAAGTATTCCGTTCTTAATGCTGATTTTCTGGTCACTCATGGTTATACGTGTTGAAGTAGTTATGTTGCATTGATTTGAGGGCCGAAGATAGAAAATTACGGCCATCCAAAAAGATTTTTTACATGCCGGCGTTAGTATCCGGAGAGCCTCAATTTTATGAAAATACTCGGTTTTTTGTCCTTTTGGTTACTCTTGTCTGTTTCTCAACAACATGCTGTCCCTGATGAAGAAGGCGTTTGTCTTTCTGCTGAAGAAAAAAACTTGTATGAGCTTATTATGGCCTACCGCAAGAGCAAGAAACTGAAGTCCATACCTTATTCAGCCAAGCTCTCAAAGGTTGCCCAGACACATGTGCGTGATCTGACCGAAAACTATACCTATGAAAAAGATGCGACCTGTAATCCACACAGTTGGTCTGACAAAGGGAAGTGGTCTTCGTGCTGCTACACTGGTGATCATAAAAAAGCTGCTTGCATGTGGGATAAACCGAAAGAGATCTCGGGTTATGAAAGTGCTGGCTATGAGATTGCGTATTATAGTTCGGGAGGCGCTTCTGCAGTAGAAGGTCTTGAAGGATGGAAGAAGAGTTCGGGACACAATCCATTATTGATTAACTCCGAAAGCTGGAGTAAGCTGGAATGGAAAAGTATTGGCGTTGGGATTTATGAGCAGTATGCGGTGGTATGGTTTGGGGAGATGGAAGATAAGTCGACGATGAAGATATGCGAGCAGTGAATTCAAAGCGCAAGAGTGAAACCAGTGGGCGATTAAGTCTGGACAAGATTTCCAGCATTATATGATTGGTATAATGAAGCCTTCGGCTTCTGCATTAACCAGTGATAAAATTCAGCTTTGAGCTCAAAAGCTAGCGATCCTGTTCATCCTTTAATTCTATAAATCCTATTCAAGACAATTTACTAGTACTTCTCTTCCTCGTTTGGAAACGACTTCGCTTTCACGTCCTCCACATATTTATTGATCGCCCCGGTGATAACTCCGTTAAGATCAGCATATCTTCTAAGAAAACGTGGCTTGAACTCCTGGGTGATACCAAGCATGTCCTGCATTACCAATACCTGACCATCTACTTCAGGTCCGGCACCAATACCGATCACGGGGATCTTTAATTCTTTGGCAACTTTTCCAGCAAGGGAAGCAGGAATTTTTTCCAGCACTAATCCAAAGCATCCACATTGCTCCAGGAGCTTTGCGTCTTCCAAAAGTTTATCAGCTTCTTCTTTTTCCCTTGCGCGTACCGTATACGTACCAAATTTATAAATTGACTGTGGCGTCAATCCAAGATGACCCATTACTGGCACTCCTGCACTAAGAATCCGCAAGACAGAATCTTTCACTTCGCTGCCACCTTCCATCTTCACGGCATGTGCTCCTGATTCTTTCATAATACGAATGGAAGAACGAAGCGCTTCCCCTGAACTTCCCTGGTAATATCCGAAAGGAATATCCACAACTACCAATGCACGCTTCACTGCCCTTACAACGGAAGTAGCATGGTAAATCATCTGATCAAGTGTGATAGGCAGCGTTGTTTCATTACCTGCCATTACATTCGATGCCGAATCTCCAACAAGAATTACATCAATACCAGCAGCGTCCACAATCTTAGCCATACTAAAATCATAGGCAGTGAGCATGGCAATTTTCTCACCGCGGTTTTTCATCTCCTGAAGCTGATGCGTGGTGATGCGCTTGACTTCTTGTTTCTTGTGGACCGACATGAGTAAATCGATTAGTGAATGTTAATGAAGATACACAGCCGATTTTTTTCCCAATACAACTTCCACCGTTTCGGCAAGAGTCGTGGATAATTCATAACCTGTGTAATTCGGCTGTACCGGAAATCTTGGATGACTTCTGTTGACCAATACTGCAACTTCAATTTTCTTTACTTCAATAGATAAGAACGGCTTCATGCCATAGGCCAGCGTGCGACCGGTGTTGAGCACATCATCAATCAGCACCACGGATTTTTTCTTCAAACCTTCCAATGGAACATCAATTGAAACTTCATTTTTCTGCGGGGATTGTTTGTCGAGAGTTACTTTAACGGTGATGATCTCGAGTGGCGAAATAGAAAGCAACTCTTTTTCGAGTAATTGTGCAAGTGCATATCCCTGGCCCTCAATTCCTGCTAGCACAATAATTTTCTCGGAGAAATTGTTTTCAAAAATTTGATAAGCCATTCTCCGGATCTTCTGACGAACCTGAGCATCTTCAAGCACTAAATTCTTTTCTGAGGTCATGGCTCCGGAATGGGGACGATTTTCGTGTCCTTAAAAGTAGATAAAATTATCATTGACTGAAGATTGTCAACTACTTCAATGTTAGCTACTTTCTCGAGCATGAGTTTCTGATACGCCGGGATGTCTGTACAAACAATTTTTAGGAGAAAATCAGCTTGTCCTGCTAGGTGATGGCATTCTACTATTTCCTCTATATCGGCAATCGCATCAATGAATTTAAACATGCTTTCTTTATGCTGAGCCTTGAGTGACACCATTACAAATGTGCTTACTCCAAGTCCAACACTGGCAGTATCAATCAACGCATGATAGCTTTTAATAACGCCTGCCGTTTCTAATTTCTTCACCCGCTCTAGCGTAGGTGCCGGGGACAATCCGATTTCCTGGGCAAGCTGAGCATTAGTGATATTGGAATTGATTTGAAGCAGCTCCAATATTTTCCTGTCGATAGAATCGAGTTTGATTTTCATCCGATAGCTGAATTTTTGTCAAAGTTAATAAGGAAAATCAGTAATCGGTGATCAGTAATAAGTGGTCGGCAGCTTATTCGCGGAAGAAGCGAGAGGTTTTTTTTGACCCGGATGTCTCTACGCTCAGATAGTATAATCCAGAGGTTAAGAAGGAAATATCCAATTTCACCTGGTTGAGTCCTGCTTTTGCAAGTGTTTCGAACGAATAGGAATTTTTGCCCATTGAATCGTATATGTTTATTCTGGCATAGTCTGCCGTCACTGATATCCAATCAACTTCAAGACTCCCTGATGTTGGATTCGGATATGGGTTAAAGAAATAATCACTCTTTTCAAGATCAATGCAACGCCTGTTATTGTCCTGCTG
>JANYDR010000040.1 GCA_025363495.1 Cyclobacteriaceae bacterium
TGTGGCATCCGTGGCAAAGTTCTGGCGCAGCAATGACGAAGTCATTAATCCGTGTCTTAAGGCCGTGAACACATCATTTACTCAAATACAAATTCCTCTCCGCATAAATATTCAGGAAGTAATCATCCATTAGATCATCGATAAAATAAATCGCTTCTCCTGTTGATTTCATTTCAGGACCCAGTTCTTTATTAACCTCAGGGAATTTGCTGAATGAAAACACAGGTACTTTTATCGCGTAACCTTTCTTTGTCGGGTTGAATGTAAAATCCTTCACTTTCTTTTCACCCAACATCACCTTTGTAGCATAGTTAACATACGGCTCATCATATGCTTTGCAGATAAAAGGCACGGTACGCGAAGCGCGTGGATTTGCTTCTATGATATAAACCTTATCGTTCTTGATGGCAAATTGTATATTGATCAGACCAACTGTCTTTAGTGCGATTGCGATTCGCTTCGTGTAGCTTTCAATTTGCTTTATTATAAAGTCACCAAGATTATATGGTGGAAGTACTGCGTATGAATCTCCTGAGTGAATACCTGCCGGTTCAATATGCTGCATGATACCGATGATATAGACATCTTCACCATCGCAGATAGCATCAGCTTCCGCTTCAATAGCGCCGTCAAGAAAATGGTCAAGCAACACTTTGTTCTCGGGAAGATGTTTCCAGATGTCAAGAATGTGATTCTCCAATTCTTTTTCGTTGATCACAATCTTCATGCTTTGACCTCCTAAGACGTATGAAGGTCGTACTAACAACGGAAACCCAATAGTCTTCGAAACCTCCAAAGCTTCGTCGGCATCAGTAGCAACACCAAAAACAGGATAAGGAATTCCCAAATCTTTAAGAAGTGTTGAAAAGCTTCCGCGGTCTTCAGCGAGGTCGAGAGCTTCGTAGGAGGTGCCCATAATTTTTACTCCATATTTCATCAGCTTTTCAGCTAACTTCAATGCAGTCTGTCCACCTAACTGTACAATTACACCTTCTGGTTTTTCGTGCTGAATGATGTCCCAGAGATGTTCCCAGAATACTGGCTCAAAGTAAAGTTTATCGGCGATATCAAAATCCGTTGAAACTGTTTCAGGATTACAATTGATCATGATGGCTTCATAACCGCATTCTTTTGCAGCCAGAATTCCGTGAACACATGAATAATCAAATTCAATTCCCTGTCCAATTCGATTTGGACCGGATCCAAGTACAATCACTTTCTTTTTTGTGGAGGGCTTTGATTCATTTTCAGAATCAAATGTTGAGTAGTAGTATGGAGTCTTCGCTTCAAATTCTGCAGCACAGGTGTCGACCAATTTATAAACACGATTGATTCCCATTTCACGTCGCTTGAGATGCACTTCACTTTCACGACAATCGATAAGGTGAGCAATCTGGCGGTCAGCATAGCCTTTTTCTTTCGCGGTGCGCATCAGTGATGCCGGAAGAGTTTCAAGTGTAAATTTTTCAATTTCGTTTTCAATCTCAATTAACTCCCATATCTGATCCAAAAACCATTGATCAATTTTGGTAAGATTCTGAATGGTCTTCATCGAAATACCAAGCTTCATCGAATCGTAAATATGAAAGAGACGGTTCCAGCTTGGATGGCCCAGACTGTACAACAACTCCGTTTGATTCTTCACTTCTTTTCCGTCGGCACCTAACCCATTTCTTCTAATCTCGAGTGACTGACAGGCTTTTTGCAATGCTTCCTGAAAGTTTCTTCCGATGCCCATCACTTCCCCTACCGATTTCATTTGCAGTCCGAGACGACGATCTGCACCATGAAACTTATCGAAGTTCCAGCGTGGAATTTTTACAATGACATAATCCAGCGCCGGCTCGAAGTAAGCAGTTGTTGTTCCGGTGATAGCATTACTTAATTCATCAAGGTTATAACCGATAGCAAGCTTGGCAGCAATTTTTGCAATTGGATAACCAGTTGCTTTCGATGCAAGAGCTGAAGACCGTGATACACGTGGATTAATCTCAATACCAATAATCTGATCATCGTTATCGGGATTAACAGAGAACTGCACGTTACAACCCCCAGCAAATCTTCCAATCCCGTTCATCATTCTTATGGCTAGGTCGCGCATGTGCTGATAAACTGTATCGGGTAAAGTCATTGCGGGAGCTACGGTTATGGAATCTCCGGTATGAATTCCCATCGGATCAAAGTTCTCGATGGAGCAAATGATGATTACGTTGCCATTGCCATCGCGGAGTAATTCCAACTCATATTCTTTCCAACCCATAATGCTCTGTTCCACCAGCACCTCATGTATAGGAGAAGCATGAAGTCCGCGATTAAGCGCCGCGTCAAATTCTTCTGGCTTCTCAACAAATCCACCGCCAGTTCCGCCAAGGGTGTAGGATGGACGAATCACCAACGGAAACCCAATCTCCTGCGCAATTTCTTTTCCTTCCAGAAACGAAGTGGCCGTTGCGCCTTTACAGACACCAACACCCAGTTCGTTCATTTTTAGTCTGAATTTCTCTCTGTTCTCTGTAGTTTCAATGGCGAGAATATCTACGCCAATAATTTTCACGCCATAATGTTCCCAGATTCCTGCCTTATCGCAGTCTATACACAGGTTCAAGGCTGTTTGTCCGCCCATTGTGGGTAGCACTGCATCAACATGATGTTTTTCTAATATTTCCCGTATATATTTCTTTTCAAGGGGCTTCAGGTAAATATGGTCCGCTGTCACCTTGTCGGTCATGATGGTGGCAGGATTGGAGTTGATGAGGATCACCTCAATTCCCTCTTCCCGCAAGGACCGCGAGGCCTGGGAGCCCGCATAGTCAAATTCACAAGCTTGTCCGATGATAATTGGGCCGCTTCCGATGATTAAAACTGAACGAATACTGCGATCTCTTGGCATAGTGGGATTAGATAAATCGGGCAAAAGTAAACAGAGAATAAGCGGATTCCGCAGGATGGAGAAAATTAATCTTTGAACAGGATTTTGATGATTTTAGGATTGGCAGGATTAACTCGGATAAGCTTTAACGCGGAAGGTTGTTTGTGCTGACCTTACATCTTTGAACAGGATTTGGTGATTTTGGGATTAGCAGGATTGACTCGGATAAATTTAATGCGGTCGTTGCGATGACCTTTGACGTAAATGGATTCGGAAACCGTTATAATTTTTTGCAATTTTTAAGTTCGAAAGGTGATGAATCTTAATATTAAAGCAAACGAACAAAATACTTACGACGCTATCGTTGTTGGGTCGGGGATTAGTGGAGGCTGGGCGGCGAAAGAGCTTTGTGAAAAAGGTCTGAAAGTATTGATGCTCGAGAGGGGCAAGCCAGTTGAGCATCCCAACTATCCAACCGCAACAAAAGATCCTTGGGATATTCCTAATGGTGGAAGATTGACACGGGAAGATATTGAACGTTGTCCTATCCAGACACGGCATTATTCAATTCGTGGTGACAATAAACAATTTTATATCAATGATCTTGAGAATCCATATACTGAAGTAAAACGGTTTGACTGGATAAGAGGCGACATTGTTGGAGGCAGATCATTATTATGGGCGAGACAGGTTTATCGCTGGAGTGATCTCGACTTTGAGGCAAATCTTCGGGACGGTCATGGAGTAGATTGGCCGATTCGTTATAAAGATATCGCCCCCTGGTATGATTATGTGGAGAAGTTCATTGGAGTTTCCGGACAGGCAGAGGGGATCCCGCATCTTCCGGATGGAATATTTCAGCCACCGATGGAAATGAATTGTGTGGAAACGTTTTTTAAGAAATCAACGGAAGAAAAATTTCCAGAAAGGAAAATAACAATTGGAAGAGTAGCCAATGCTACTGCACCAGTTAAAGGACGCGGAGTTTGTCAGTACAGAAATCTTTGTCATCGGGGTTGTCCGTATGGAGCATTCTTCAGTACGAATGCCAGTACTCTTCCGGCAGCATTTGAAACAGGCAATCTTACATTGAGAACGAATTCGTTGGTCAACAAAGTTATCTATGATGATAAAAAAGGGAGAGCGGTTGGTGTGGAGATCGTTGATACCGAAACAAATGAAATGATTGAATTTTATTCGAAAATCATTTTCATCAACGCTTCTACGATGGCGACAGCATTTATTTTATTGAATTCAACATCAAGCCGGTTTCCCAATGGCCTTGGCAATGATAGTGATCAGGTTGGTCGTAACATTATGGACCATCATAAAGGCGCAGGAGCCAATGCTCATGCAGAAGGATTTGACGACAAGTATTACTCAGGACGAAGGCCGAATGGAATTTATCTCCCGCGCTTTCGCAACATAAAAGAGAAAAGAACTGATTATCTCAGAGGCTTTGGCTATCAGGGAGGTGCATCGCGTGCAGGTTGGAACAATGATATTATAAACAAGCCTATTGGTGCTGAATTAAAAGAGTCTATTCAAACTCCAGGAGGCTGGACGTTTGGGCTCGGAGGTTTTGGTGAATGTCTTCCGTATGAATCCAACCGGGCAGTGTTGGACACAACAAAAAAAGACAAGTGGGGAAGACCTACGCTAAGTGTTGATTGTGAATTCAAAGAGAATGAAAATGCGATGCAGAAAGACGAAGCACAATCGGCGGCAGAAATGTTGGAAGCAGCGGGATTTAAAAACGTAAATTCCTATAATAACATATCTTTTCCCGGCAATGCCAATCATGAGATGGGAACTGCAAGGATGGGAAGAGATCCGAAGACCTCCGTGCTTAACGGATACAATCAGATGCATGCTGCGAAGAATGTTTTTATAACAGATGGATCGTTTATGGTTTCTTCATCGTGTGTGAATCCGTCGCTGACGTACATGGCGATGACGGCGAGGGCGTGTGAGTATGCGGTGGATGAACTGAAGAAAGGGAATATTTAGTCAGGTTTTCCGATTACCGAAAAAATAATTCTTAAGACAATTCTAGTGAAATTAGATTTCCCAAAATGGGAACTTTTTACTAATTTTGATACTTGTAAGCTTGAGAGTTATCGCAAAGAAAATCTTAAGAGAATTTTGGAATAAGCATCCTGATTGCGAGCAGCAGTTAAAATCCTGGTATCAGGCGGCAGAAGAGAGTGAGTGGAGGACCTTTAACGACATAAAAAGGGAATATCCTTCAGCAAGTATTCTTGGTGATAACAGAGTCGTATTCAATATTAAAGGAAATAATTATAGACTGATAATTAGAATAAATTTTCATTATCAAATGGTGTGGATTCGATTCGTTGGAACGCACAGAGAGTATGATAAAATGACGCAAAACGAGTTTAGGATTATGAATATAAAACCCGTAAAAACTAAGAAAGATTATCAACAAGCTTTAAGCAGACTTGAGATTATTTTTGACGCTAAAAAGGGAACTACAGAGGGAGATGAACTTGAAATATTGGGGATACTAATAGACCGATATGAAAACGAACATTTTCCTATTGATCTGCCTGATCCAATTGAAGCTATAAAATTCAGAATGGAGCAATTGGGGTATACTCAAACTGATTTAGCCAATGTAGTGGGATTGAAAAGCAGGGCAAGTGAAATTTTGAGTGGCAAAAGGAAGTTATCGCTGGAGATGATAAGGCAATTGCATGAGAAGTTGAATATTCCTACGGATGTTTTAATTCAGGCTTACTGATTGTGTCTTCGTGACTTCGTGGTAAAATAATCCTAAATCAAATTCCTCGCTTTCAATTCCAAATACTTATTAATCGTATTCACCGTCAATTGCTCTGGCGTAGTAAGTATTGATTGAATCCCTCTTCTCTTTAGTTCTTTTACAATTAGCTTCTTGTCGTAGCTGAATTTTTCAGCCACAGCTTTGTAATAAATTTCTTTTACGCTGTTGGCTGGTTCTTCCAGCAACGATTTCATTTCAGTGTTTTCAAAGAAGATCACCACAAGCAAATGGCGTTGCGATAGGCTCTTCAAATACGGCAACTGTCGCTCCATGGCGAAAAGGCTTTCAAAGTTGGTAAACAACAGCAATAAACTTCGTTGATTGATCTTACTTCTGACATGTGCGTGCAATCTTGAAAAATCAGATTCGCGGAAAGCGGTCTTCTGGTGATAGAGTACCTCCTGAATTACCGACATCTGGTTATTTCTCCTGCTTGCAGGCAGCATTGTTCCAATTGTATCCTGAAACGTAATCAACCCTGCCTTGTCAAATTTCTTGATTGCAATATTGGAAATCACTAATGAAGCATTGACTGCGTAATCTAGCAGGCTTAATCCATTGAACGGCATCTGCATCACTCGGCCTTTATCAATAAGTGAATAAACCTGTTGTGATCGTTCATCCTGATATTGATTTACCATCAATCGCGACTTACGAGCAGTGGCCTTCCAATTCAACGTCCGGATATCATCTCCGTTAACGTATTCCTTGATAAGTTCAAACTCCTGGTTCTGTCCGATCTTTCTGATTTTCTTTATGCCAACTTCTGTAAGCCGGTTGCTGATAGCAAGCAACTCAAACTTGCGCATCTGCAGATAGGAAGGATAGACAGGAACCACCTTGTCTCCCGAGAAAGAGAAGCGTCTTGAAAGAATCTTCAGGGGAGAACTTACCAGCACATTTACGGCGCCGAAGGAATATTCACCACGTTTTACGGGTCTTACGTGATAGGTTACTACTTCATTATCTCCCGACTTCATGGAGATATTAAACTCTAAATTTCTTCGCTGGAACTGATGTGGAAGTTCATCGAATATTCTGAGTGATATTGGGAATGAATAGAAATTCTCAAGATGGATTTTTATTTCATTCTCATCTCCATTTGAAAGCCGGTCTGGCGCGAGTCGATGACCATTTAATCCGCGCTTCACGCGAAAGAGAAGCAGGCTATCGGTAAGGATTAAGGCAAGAAAAAGATAGAATAAAATCTTCGGAACCCATACACCGGTATTCATCACGAATGACAAAATGAAAACCCCTACCATCAGCCCAACGGCATAAAAAAATCTGTTGTTGATATAAAGGCTGCGGATGAATTTCACTATCGTGGAACTTCAATTTTATCTATAATTTGTTTTACAACTTCGTCTGCGGAAATTCCTTCCATCTCTTTATCAGGATTCAACATAATGCGGTGACGCAATACGGGCAACGCTACAATCTTAATGTCTTCCGGCGTTACGAAGTCGCGGGCTTGTAGTGCCGCATACGCTTTCGCGGAATGAAGTATCGCTACGGATGCGCGTGGCGATGCTCCTAAAAATAATGAAGGATTGTTCCGGGTTTGATGAATGATCTGTGCGATGTATTTAATCAGGTTTTCCTCGATGTGGACTGATTGCGCCAACTGACGGAAAGAAAAAAGACTTTCAGCAGAAAGAACAGGATGAACTTCTTCCGTTGCCAATTGTGATTTGCGATTATGTTGTCGCGAGATGATATTAATTTCTTGTTCGAGATTGGGATAATTCACTACAATCTTGAAAAGAAATCTGTCAAGCTGAGCTTCCGGCAAACGATAAGTTCCCTCATGCTCAATAGGATTTTGAGTTGCTACGACCAGATAAGGGCTTTTCATTTTATATGTATTGCCATCAACCGTAACCTGGCGTTCTTCCATGACTTCAAATAGTGCCGCCTGTGTTTTGGCGGGAGCACGATTGATTTCATCGATCAATACAATGTTTGAGAAGATCGGTCCGGATTTAAATTCAAATTCCGATGTTTTCATGTTGAAGACAGATGTTCCTAAAACATCCGAGGGCATCAGGTCGGGGGTAAACTGGATTCGACTGAAGTCCACTGAGATTACGCGGGCAAGCAATTTTGCAGTGAGTGTTTTCGCAACCCCCGGTATTCCTTCTATCAAAACATGACCGTCGGCCAACAGAGCGGTTAGTAATAAATCGACCATGGCTTCCTGGCCAACAATTACTTTTCCGATCTCTTCCCGGACTTTCTGCAAGTTTTGCTGGAGACCGGAGAGGTCAAGTCGATTTTCAAAGATGTTTTCTGACATTCGTCTTTATTTTTTTAATACATTTAAACACATAGGAACATAGGTGACATAGATCAAACTTTAAGCTAAGCATTCGATGTGCTAACTGTTTAGATAAAATTTTTCCATTTGAGTATTCAATTCAATCAATTCTTCTTCCGCTATGGTCGTTTGTTTTTGAATTCTTGCGATAGCGTCAAATAGTCTTTTTACCTGCTCTTCTCCTTTCCCAGCCTTTTTTGCCAGTAAGGATATGAAATTTTCTCCTGCCGTAGTTTGACTTAATAAATAACGGGTTCGTATCTGATCAAGGAAGAAGAGAATTTTTTTCTCGGCTATATTTTTATGATCACTTCGTTGATAGTAAAGATTACCAATCGTCCCTACAAATTCAAGTGACGTATTTTCCAGAGGTTTAATGACTGGGATAATCCGTTGTTTCCGCTTCGACTCAAAGATCATAAAAAGCAGCAACGAAATAATCGAAATATAATACGCCCAGGCGAGCGGCTCACGAGTGAGAATAAAACGAAGCGGTGTGCTTGATTCCATCCGACCTATACTGTAAAATTCTGTCCAGTGTGAATTGGTTTGGGGTAAGTAGGAGAAAGAAGTTGCTATAAATTCATTAGCATCTCCGCTAAGAGCGTAAATATTGGTAAAAGCCAAAGGAATACAATTGAGTATAAAATTTCCTTTCCCCCAGGTTACACGAATAATTACAGGCTGATGGAAATCATTTTCAGCGACTACCGTTGTGCGTGTACTGTCAAACTTTCCAAAATAGTTATGAATGTTATCCCTCTTGAAAACAAAATGATGTGAGGAATCCAGTTTTGGATTAACAAATTTTACATAGGAAGTATCCTTGCGTTTTTCGTACAAACTATTTCTGAAAAGATAATCGAAGGTCAACAGTTTTAGCGTATCGGCAAGCTTGCCATAAAACGACTGGGCCCCAATAAAGATTGTGGCACCTTTTTCTGCATGGTCAAGCAATACTTTCGTGTCTTCTTTTTCGCTATTAAAAGAATGGGTCAGGATAATTACATTTTCACCGGACTTCAAACTATCTTTTAATTCATACATAGTTTGATTCGAGATGTCCAGTTTCTTTCCTTTAAATAATTCCGGAAGAAGCTCTCCCAATACATATGCTCCGAACGGATTTTTGTCTTCGCTTGCATACGTGGGTGTCCAGTTGAATTGCTTTGGTCCCGTGAGCTTTACAATCAGGAAAAGCCCGAATGCTATTGACAAGTAGAGAATATATTTCCAATCGCTTTTCATTCCACTTTCTTCCTCCAGTTGTCAAAAATGGTGAGAACCCGTTGATACATTGCTTCATTGACAGTGAACTCGCCGTACCAGGCGTAGTCAAAATAGAAGCTCAATTCATTAAAACCAATTTTTAACTCATCCTTCTTCAATTCTTCCAGATAGTCGTGATTGGTCTTACCGGGTCGCCAATCCACATGCTGCTTGTCTGACAATAATTTTAGCGCAAATAAGAATGTCAGACGAATACTGTTTCGGTATTCCTTTTTGTCAAGGGATTCCTGAATGAGTTTTTCAAAATTCATTTCATGTATGTTCTCCTGAAAGGTTTGATAATTCAAGGCACCCTTATCCGCACCGGAATAGAATACTCTCAAAGCATCAACCTTTAATACCATCATGATGATAATGATGAGTACTCCAATTCCCAGAGCATACATAAATACCCGTCCCCAATTTGTTCCTACCGCGCTTCGTAATATCCAGCCAAATAATTGGTCCAGCCACATAAGAAACCGGTCCCATATACTTTCCGCTACCGTCGGAGGCTGACGATAATCGAAGTCGCCATCCTTTCGTAGTTTTTCAAGTACTGTTTTATCGAATGACCGTGTTTGAATGATTGAAGAATCAGGTGGTGCAATAGTTTCTTCGTTATTGTAGGTGTTGGTACTACTACGGGAATTATGATTTGCGCTACTATCCAACGCAACAATTGAAGTAGAGTCCTGAGCCGTAAGCCCAAATGTTATTATCAATAAAAAGATCAGAAAAAATCCTCGCATGCTGCTGTTAATAGTGCTCTTCTTGTTGAGGAGCTGGCGGTGCTTGCCCCAGGCTATCAATCTGACTCATCAGTCCCTTGGCCTCTTTCATTTCCACAAGATTGAAATATTGAAATGCTAAGCCAATATTGGGAAGGCAGGTAAGCACCATCTGACTTAGATAATAAAGCGTCATTAGCACGATTACAATTATTCCCATGATTCCTGATGGGCCATTGAAATTATTATCGCTCACACTGTGTAAGGAAGATACAATCAGGATGACATAACCCGGTATAAAAAATATAGACGAGACTACGCCCACAAGCATGGCAAGCACCATATAAACTGCCAACGTACTCCACCATTTTCCACGAGTAAGGAAGAAGGACCGTCTTATTGATTCCAGAAATCCTGTTTTTTCAAACGCCTGAACGACATAAACAAGTGATGCACCTATGTACAAATAAAAAAATCCTCCAATGAAGAAAAGTATTCCGAAAAAGATCAGAAATGGAGAGATGGCACCGAGTATAAAAGTAGGAATCAACAGAATTACATAGGCAGTAACCGCGAACAATCCAAACAGCAGTGTTGTAATCAGGTACATCCAGAATGTTTCGCGGACGAGTATCCATATTTCGTTTACTTCAATCTGGTTAGTCTTCTTTTCGCGATAAAGTATCATGTAATTATTTACCGTAGAGGTTACTACGACTACACTGACGACAAAAAATACAAACATTAAGGCAACCTGTATCCACAGATTGACGGAAGTGAAGTAATTCAACATAGCGTCTGAATCACCCCTTCCTCTTTGAAAGCTTAAATTGAAAAAATCACTTATAAACGAACCGATCAGCATGCTTGCTACTAAAACCGGAGGACCGGCGATGTAGATCAGGCA
Source organism: Cyclobacteriaceae bacterium (assembly GCA_025363495.1). GTDB lineage: Bacteria > Bacteroidota > Bacteroidia > Cytophagales > Cyclobacteriaceae > ELB16-189. The sequence continues at coordinate 10,903 of JANYDR010000040.1, forward strand.
TCGGAAAAGATTTTTGAAATTTTGAGTTACAAACGAAAGCGTTACTGTCACCTTTTCGCTGAAGTCGCGCATTAGTTGAAATTCAATGAATCTAAAGTTTTCCATGGCGCAATCGGTACGGGTAAATAACAAAATAATAAATCATTAACAGAGCTGACAAGGAAATGATAAGAGTTTTCAAACTCCAATGCATAAAGGCATAACGGGTAATGACTCCTTCGATAAAAGCCGCCAGCAGGAAGAAGGGAACCAGCCCCATTACGATTTTCAAACCTTTCAGTGCTCCCATTTTAAAAGAGTCAAGTCGTGAATAGGTTCCGGGAAATAGAAGACTGTTACCCATTGTAAACCCAGCGGCTGCAGCAATGACTATGGATGAAAGTTCAATGGTGCCGTGTAGCATGATTACCGGAAACGCCTGAGCAAGCTGATGTTCAC
>JANYDR010000042.1 GCA_025363495.1 Cyclobacteriaceae bacterium
GCTTCCTTTTTCATTTTTTTGTCCGAAGTCTGCTCCATAAGTTTTTCACCGAAAAATCTTTCTCGGCCGGTACTGTATTCCCTAAATCGTCTATGAAGTTCAATGTCCTTTTTTAGTAATAGCCATGAACCGACAATGAAATTTTCAAGTACCGTGCGAAAAGTTAGCTCTGCAACTTCACCTTTGTGATTCTTCACAAAATCGACTGCGTCCAAACTTAAATTGGATATTCGTGCAGCGAGTCCCATATTTATCTCAGCTATAAATGCAGGATAAATTGTAACTAAGTTTAATTTCTTAAAGTCGGAATACAGAGTTCTAAACTCAGAAGCCAACTCGTCTATTTTCATTTCACTAAAGTGTTCATTTTCCTTAGAACTGTCATCCGGCTTTGGCATAAGTGGAGATTTTATATAGTTGAACATCCAAACCTCTTGGCAGAATTCCAAATCCATATTCTCAGAGGAGCCAACGGATGGTGGGAATATTGACATTACCTTCGATACATTTTCCAGCTTTAAAATTTCGTCCCTTTTATTCATGTTGAATAACTCAAATGGGTCTGGTCTACCGTAATGTTCATATTGAACCATCATATACTTACATAAAATCGAAGTATCAGAGCGTCCTTCAAGTATTTGCTTATACCCAATTAACATTGACCTCACATTGGATTTTATTTCAAAATCAATTTGAACTTTTATTAATGCATAGTAAAAGACTAAGATTTGGTGAAATGCATTTTTAAATACGGTCTTAAATATTTCGTCTAAGATTGACTTGTCCTCTTTAATGAGTTTAATTGTGTGGGATAAATTAAAATGAAATCTCGGGCTAACTTTGTGTCTTGCGTTTACAAAGTCTGCGATGCGATGGAAGTCTGACTTAACGATATTATAATCATTGTCAACTAGAGCAATAGAAATATGTAATAGTTCTGGCAGTCGTTCTGTCCATGAGAATGATTGTATCATTCCAGGATGAGGATCGAAGGCTTTTTGCCATTCAGTCCTTGTCTGTCGGATACGTCCTCTTTTCTTTTTTGTCATGGGGAGTACTCTCCAAAAATGCTTGCCGCCAACTAGTGGCTATGTTCAATATTACCTATACATTCTATATCGCAGGCATATAGCTCGCTACTAGCGCGATGTGTACACCTTTACACCTCCAGGTTATCAGCGTACTCCGAACCTTGTAAAATAGACTACGTGCTACAGCTGTCCACTTACACCACCAACTCCATCACGGTCTTATTCCCCGGTCTGTCAAATGCTGCTGCGATGATCTTCATTCCTGCCTTCATTGGTTGTGCGGTGGTAGGAGTGTAGAACCAACCGTCCATATGCTTTTTATAATTTGCCGTTGCATCACCTGCTTCTACAATGCTGCCATCCGCGGCAATGATCTCTACGCTCACTTCAGTGACCATGAAGTCGTCGCGTGCGATGACCCGGATCTCATCTTTTCCCGCGTCCTTACCTTTCTTTACAACAATCTCTTTGATCTTAGGTGCGTGGTGAAAGTCGGCAATCGCTACGGTATACGCCGACTCATACTTTCCCCGCTTACGTGCGGAATATAATGCGTTCAATTCTTCGTCCGCCTGCACGGCGTTCGCGAAGCGCGCAGCTTGCTGGAACCGCTCTTGCTGGGCAATCTCATTCTCGGTCAGCTTGCGTTTCTTGCCGTTGCGCTTGGGGCGGTTTTTCACCACCACGCGGTTGTTGATTTTCCTTACTGTTACACTTTCGCCGAAGAGTCCACTAACCTCGGTTTTGTCTTTTTGTTTGCTCATAATATGCCATTTAGCTTGTCTGACAGTAGGAAATAGCTTGGCTGTTGCACCACGCTCAATCCACTGTCCTATGGGAAGGTAGCATATTTGAACTGAAAACCTAGGATATGTGACAAGTAAACATAGGGGAAGCCTAGCTAAAACCTAGGGTAAGCCTAGGATAAACCTAGCCTAAACCTAGGGTAAGCCTACCCTAAACCTAGCTTAAACATAGCCTAAGCCTAGGGTCAGTGCTCATTTTGTTTGATGGAAGAGATTCCAGGCGAGGGTGCTTCAGATAATCCATCATCTCTTTTGAATTGCTTGAGCGGCGCAATAAAATGATATTTAAGATACTGAAAAGCGGTGGGGTTTGTTGCAATTGAGGCAATGTTTTTTTCTGTTTATAGATTTTCTTCTGTGTAAAGATTTTCTTTGCTCGGAAGGTTTCACACCCGCCTGACCGGCATGCAAAGCGCGAAGGACTGCAATCTTTGCAAAGGATATACTATAGAATGGCCCTAATGAATTTTCTTCCACCACCACTGAAACACCACCAACCCCCAGATCCGTGCATGGATATCACCGGGGTTAAATGAAAATAATTTCCGCTTCAACTTCTTGATCTCAGCGTATTCAAAAATGCTTTGTTCACGAATAAATTTTTCTGAAAGTAAATCATCCTTGATTATCGATTTCATCTCATTTCTAAGCCATTTCAGCAATGGTACTTCAAATCCCTTTTTAGGGCGATTATACAATTCAGCAGGTAAGATATCGCGATAAGAGTCCTGAAGAATTTTCTTCCTCATCACACCATCAATCTTAAAATTATCCGGGAGACTAAAAATGAAGTTCACTAATTCATAATCAAGAAATGGTACGCGCACTTCAAGACTGTGGGCCATGCTCATCAGGTCTACTTTCGTTAGCATGTCATTGGACAGTACCACATTCATATCAGTAAGCAGAATATCATTCATGGATTCCTTGGAAGAGATTGTCTTTAACAGTTCTGCTTTTCTGGCATCGTATTCCTGTCGCATGAACTTCTGCTGGCTTTCTGATGAAAACAATTTCCCAGCGACTGATTCTTTAGCAAACCCTGCCCAGCGCCAATAGCGTTCTGTGGAAGAAAGCTTTGAGCCTTCCGCAAATTTATTGAGCTGTCGCACCGTATTTGAAAAAGGAGCATGCCGTGATTTTGGAAGGATACTCCAAATCGATCCCAATATTGATGCAGTATTTTCTTTCCAGCCAGGATGAAGTGTTCGATAAAACGCAGCATGTTTGTTATAGCCACCGAGCAGCTCATCGGCGCCATCACCGGAAAGAGCCACGGTGGCATGTTTACGTGTTTGTTTACTTAAAATATTTACAGCAATAGCCGATGAATCACCAAAGGGCTCATCAATGGAGTCAAGAATGGAATGCACCTCTTCGTAGAGATCATTGTTGGTTAACGAGAAGATAGTATGTTCTGATTGAATATGTTTCGCAACCGCCCGGGCGTATTCCGTTTCATCAAAGAATTTTTCGTCTTTAAATCCAATAGAGAATGTGTGGAGATCGGGTTTATGTCGTTTTGCCAACGCAGCGATGACAGATGAATCAATTCCACCACTTAGAAAGGATCCTAATGGTACATCTGACACGAGTCTTCTTTGTACTGAAGCTTCGAGTAATGACTTAAATTTTTTTTTGGAAGCATCATACGTCATTGGATTTCTTGCAGCCTTGTCGGAGTCGTATGGTATACTATAGTATTTGCCTAATGTCAATTGCCTATTTCTTACTCTTAAAAAATGTCCCGGCATTAACTTTTTTACTTTTGAAAAGATCGTATTTGGTGCAGGTATATAATTGAGCTGTAGGTACGTGAAAAGAGATGAGTAGTCAATCTCTTTTTCAATTCCGTAAGCAAGAATGGACTTCATTTCAGATCCAAACAAAAACTTGTCATCATCCATTGCATAGAGTAGTGGTTTGATGCCATATCGATCGCGGGCAACAAATAGTGACTGCTCCTGGCTATCGTATACACAAAAGGAAAAAAAGCCATTGAGTTTATTAAGGCAATTCTCTTTTTCAAGAATAAAAAGCTTCAAAAGGACTTCCGTATCGGATTCGGTAAAAAATGAAATTCCTTTCTGCTGCAATTCGTGTCGCAATTCACGAAAGTTGAAGATCTCACCATTGAAAATAATAGAATAGCGTTTGTTCTCATCCCATAAAGGCTGATTTGCAATGTCACGGGTATCGATGATGGAAAGTCTCCGGTGTCCCAGGCAAACCCACTCGTCGACATGAATGCTCTGAGAATCAGGGCCGCGATGAGCGAGGGCCGCCGTCGCTGCAGCTATATTTATTTTGCTGAATTTGCCTACAAGGTTGAAAGCGAATACTCCTGTTATACCACACATGGGCGCAAGTTAATTCGTTGATTTGATATTCGTTTACCTACTCGCTATCTCAGTCGACTGACAGGAATTCCCGAAATCGTGCTGTGTATCCGACGGACTGGGAATTAATGAATTATTTTTGCTTATCATGGCACAAATTTATTTCTATGAGGCAAAAATTGCTGAACGAAGGGGCGAAAGAGCTGAGCTACGAGATCCGGGAGATCGTAAAAAAAGCTGAGCAACTGGAAAAGTTGGGATTGCAGATTTCCTGGGAGAACATCGGAGACCCGATCCATAAAAATCATAAGCTTCCCTTTTGGATGAAGGATATCATCGCCGGACTCGTTCAGGAAGACAGTACGTACAGCTATTGTCCATCGAAAGGAATGGTTGCTACCCGCGAATTTTTGGCGAGTCAGACCAATGCTTTGGGAG